>JAICUS010000659.1 GCA_025935735.1 Solirubrobacteraceae bacterium
CAGGAGCCTGCTCGAGCCGCCGGCCGGCGCCTGGTCCTTGAGCAGGACGAGCGACTCGTCCGCGGCCTGGCGCGCCAGCGCGAGGCGGGCCGGCGTCTCGGTGACCGCGTTGTTGGCGTTGTTGTTGGTCCAGCTCGGGACACGCGTGCGCGCCTGCGTGACCCACGGCACCGTCGTCGGGTCGTCGAACTCGCCCGTCTCCATGCGCGCGGTGAACAGGCGCACGGCCGAGGTGTCCAGGTCGTTGATGTTGAACGTGTCGGTGGGGGTCTTGATGCCCTGCTGCGTGTCCGTGGGCAGCGAGTTCAGGTAGTTCCAGTTGTCGTGGTAGCCCGTGTTGCAGTCGAGGTCCTCGCCCGAGGACATCGCGTAGCCGTTGCGCTCGAGGGTGTTGAGCGGGCGCGACCAGCCGGGCGGCTGGTAGTTGTGGCCGTGGGTGATCTCATAGACCGCGTCGCAGTCCGACGTGAAGTAGCCCGTGAAGCCGAACGTCTCGCGGGCGAGCGTCTGGTTCAGGTAGGGGCTGGCGGGTGACGGGACGCCGTTGACCTCGTTGTAGGAGCTCATGATCGCGCCCGGGTGCGCGGCCTGCACGACCTGGCCGAACGGCTTGGTGTCGTACTCGAGCTCTGTGCGGGGGTCCTCGGGGGAGTCGCCGTTGAGGCGGTTGAACTCCGAGTTGTTGGCCGTGTAGTGCTTGAGCGTGGTGATGGTCTTGTTGAAGCCGCCGCCCGAGGACAGCAGCCGGCCGCCGGAGTCCTTGCCCTCCATCCCGTCGACGAACTGGCTGACCATCTTGGACTCGAGCAGCGGGTCCTCGCCCCAGGACTCGTCGTTGCGGCCCCAGCGCGGGTCGCGCTCGAGGTTCATCGTCGGCGAGTAGAAGTCGAGGTTCTCGCTGTTGGACGGCATGACCTCGCGGGCCTCGTCGGAGATGTTCGACGCGATCTGGTACTCCAGCGCGGGGTCCCACGAGGCGCCCATCGCCTGGTTGATCGGGTACGACGTCGTGTTCAGCAGGAACCCGGCGTTCGCGTTGTTGTTCAGCGACAGCTCGGCCACGCCGTGCAGGGCCTCGTTCCACCAGCCGTAGCTGGGCACGCCCAGCCGCGGGATCGCGGGGGAGATGTTGCTGTCGGTCTGCGACGCCTTCTCGGCGAGCGTCATCCGCGACACGAGGTCGGCGGCCCGCTCCTGGAACGAGTACGACGGGTCCTTGTAGATCGGCGCCGGCACGTCGGCCGCCCCCGTCGCCCGCTGGACGTCCGACGCGCCCGCGACCGCGAGCGCGCATCCGGCTGCCGTCAGCGCGGTCAGCCCCACCCGACGCTTCCTCATGTCTTCTCCTCGATAGACCCGCCCCGATGCTATGGGCGGGCGACGGCTTCTGTCAAGATTTCACAGAATCCGAGGAAGGTATCCTGACTGTGGCGCGCCGATACGCTAAAACGCGACGGCTTCGCCCTGCGCTCGCCAGTCGGCGTCGGCGTCCAGCGGGGCGGCGAAGTAGAAGCCCTGGCCGAGGTCGCAGCCGATCTCCCGCAGCCGGTCGAGCTGGGCGCGCGTCTCGATGCCCTCGGCCACGACTTCGAGGCCGATCGTCTTGGCCAGGCCGACGATCAGCCGCACGAACGCGGCGTCGTGCTCGGAGATGGCCAGGCCCTCGATGAACTCGCGGGCGATCTTCAGCGTGTCCAGCGGCAGGCTGCGCAGGTACGACAGCGAGGAGTAGCCGGTGCCGAAGTCGTCGAGCGCGAGCTGCACGCCGAGGTCGCGCAGCTGCTGCAGCGTGTGGCCGCCGCGCACCGCGTCCTTGACCAGCAGCGTCTCGGTCACCTCGAGCACGAGCCGCCCGGGGGCGATCCCGGTGCGCTCGAGCACGCCGGCCACCGTGCGGATGAGGTCGGGGTGCTCGAGCTCGATCGCCGACAGGTTCACCTGCACCTTGAGGTCGGGGTGGCGCGCGGTCACCCGCGCGCACGCCTCCTCCAGCACGTAGCGGCCGAGCGGGACGATCAGCCCGGTCTCCTCGGCCAGCGGGATGAACTCGCCCGGCGGGATGCGGCCGCGGTCGGGGTGGTTCCAGCGCACGAGCGCCTCCACGGACGCGGGCTCGCCGGTGGCCAGGTCGATGATCGGCTGGTACTGCACGAGCAGCTCGCGGCGCTCGATCGCCCGCTCGAGCTCCGCCCGGAGGTCGTGCCGGCGGACGATGTGGTCGCGCATCGCCGGCGTGAAGACCGCGTAGCGGCGCTTGCCGCCCTCCTTGGCCTCGTACATCGCCACGTCCGCGTCGCGCAGCAGCTCCTCGGAGTGCGAGCGCGAGTGCTGGCTGGTGGCGATGCCGATCGACAGGCTGGCGTGGAGCAGCCGGTCGCCGGCCGAGACGGGGAGGTCGAATGCCTGCAGCGTGCGCTCGGCCAGCTCGGCCGCGAAGGACTCGACGCCCTCGTGGCGGCGCACGAGCACCGCGAACTCGTCGCCGCCGAGCCGGGCGACCACGTCCTCGCGGCGGACCGAGCGCACGAGCCGGCTCGCCACGCCCTTGAGCAGCTGGTCGCCCACCGGGTGGCCGAGCGTGTCGTTGACGCCCTTGAAGTCGTCGAGGTCGATGAACATCACCGCGACCTCCTCGCCGGCGCCGGTCTCGAGCGCCTCGCGCACCTGCTGGCTGAACAGCGCGCGGTTGGCCAGGCCGGTCAGCGGGTCGTGGCTCGCCTGGTGCTGGAGCTGGTCCTGGAGCTCGCGCAGCTCGCCCACCGCCTGCTCGAGCCGGTCGTACTGCAGCGCGGCGCTGGCGTTGGCGGCCAGCGTCTCGAACAGGGCGCGGTCGTCCTCGGTGAAGCCGCGGGCGAGGCCGAAGCGGTTGGCCAGCATGATCGTGCCGATCACGCGGTTCTCGCCGCGCAGGACGCAGACCATCGCGTGGCGCACGCCGCGCTCCTCCAGGTAGGGCGCGAGCTGGGGGGAGAACGGGGCGGCGAGGGCGATGACGCCGGGCGAGCTGAGGGCCAGCGCGCGCATGGCCGCGGCGGCGTGCGGGGCGACCGGGGCCATCGTCTCGCTGCGCTCGCG
>JAICUS010000490.1 GCA_025935735.1 Solirubrobacteraceae bacterium
CTTCGCGTGGTTTGTGCTGGACTCGGTGGAGGCGATGGATCTCGACGCGTTCTATGGCGCCTATCGTGGTGACGGGCGGGCGCGGCCGGCGTATGAGCCGGCGATGGTCGTGGCGCTGTGGCTGTACGCGTACGCGCGCGGAGTCAGGTCGTCGCGGGCGATCGAGCGGGCGTGCATCGAAGACGTCGCCTACCGCGTGATCGCCGCGCAGCACAAGCCCGATCACGCGACCATCGCGCGGTTCGTTGAGCGCCACCAGGGCGCGCTCGCGGGCGTGTTCGGATCGGTGCTTGGCCTGTGTGCCAAGGCCGGTTTGGTGGGAGTGAACGTGGTCGCGATTGACGGCAGCAAGGTGTCGGCGAATGCGAGCCGCGAGGCCACCGTGGATTACGAGCGGCTCGCGCGCGAGGTGCTCGAAGAGGCGCAGGCGGTCGACGCGCAGGAGGACGCGCTCTACGGCGAGCGGCGCGGGGACGAGTTGCCGCCGGAGCTGGCGACCTCTAACGGTCGGCAGAAGTGGCTGGCCAACGCCAAGCGCTGGCTGGATGATCAGCGCGCCGAGCAGGCCGCTGCGATCCCGCGTGAGCGGCCCAGGCGCGTCAAGGAGGCCAAGCGGCGTCTGGATGAGGAGCTCTGGACGGAGATCCGGGCCAACGAGGGCTATGAGCGCTACCGGGCCAAGGGCGTCGATCGCCGCGGCGGGCGGCTGGGGCCGAACACGGTCCCCAAGCCCTACACGCCTCCGGCGACCCCGCAAGGGCAGATCAACACCACCGATCTGGACTCGCGCATGGTCAAGGGTCAGCACGGCT
Organism: Solirubrobacteraceae bacterium; assembly: GCA_025935735.1. Next base: position 813 of record JAICUS010000490.1, read on the forward strand.
GGTTGCAGGGGTATAACGCGCAGGCGGCGATCAACGAGCACCAGATCGTGATCGCGGCCGAGATCGCGGTCGTCTCACCCGACTTCGGGCACCTCGCGCCGATGGTCGCCGCGGCCCGCCGCGAGCTCGCCGCCGCCGCGATCACGGACGCGCCGAAGGTGGTCGTCGCGGACTCGGGTTACTGGCACACCGAGCAGATGCACCAGCTCGCCGGCGACGGCATCCCGGTCCTGATTCCGCCCGACTCGGGGCTGCGCACAACGCCGCGGCCGGGCTGGAACGGCGGTTACTTCTCGTTCATGCGCACCGTCTTGCAGTCCGAGCACGGCGCCGGCCTCTACACGCAACGCCAGCACCTGATCGAGACGCTGTTCGGCTCGATCAAACACAACCGCGGGATCGTTCGCTTCCACCGTCGCGGGCGAGCCTCGGTGCGCACCGAATGGCGCCTGATCACCGCCACCCACAACCTGCTGAAGCTCCACAAGTACCAACTCGCCGCCGCCGCCTGAGGCGGCCGCGGGCGCGTGGGCGCCTGAGCGCGCCTCGCGCCGACCACACACCCGGCGAGACGCTTGGCCGCCGCCAGCGCCCGGCCGGGCGCCCCCGCCTCGCCAGATCCCCGACGGCCACAGCGCCTCGGCAGCGACCTCGCCGCGACTTACGCGACAGCCCCGGACGGACTAGGCGCATCGCCGGCGATGCGGGCATGGGACGTCGGAGTGCGGATGACATGCGTGCCGTGGCCGCGATGCGTGCCAGTCGTTTGCTCGCTCGCAACCGGTCATCGCGAGGACTAGGTGTCCGCAAGCTCAGGCAAGCCGCCGGACCCGCTTGGTCGTCACGCTCGTGCCGGCGGGGTTGGCGGCGCGCAGCGTGAGCGTCGCGGACACGTGACGGTGGTGGGCGATCGCGCGTGCGGCGCGCCTCGGCAGCGTCAGTGTGAGCGTCGCACGGCGGTTTGCGCGCACGTGCCTCGTGACCGGCTTTGCGTTCACGTGCGCGCGGCCGATGGTCAACCGGGCGCGGATGCGCACCGTCGCGGTGCGGTCGCAGCGCACGCGAAGCGCGAGCCGGAGGCGCTTCCTGGAAGGTGCTCCGAGCGTGCAGCGTGCGCGGCCGCCCGCCGGCGGCGTCGTGGCCGATGACCCCGGTGTGATGACCGGCGCGACGACCGGCGGCTGACCCCGGCTCGTGCCGTCCGCGAGGCTCTCATCCGCGAGCAGCTCCGACAGTGGTGGTTCGACGAGCGGCGTCGTGGCCGGCAGGACGACCGCGCCGAGCGAGCCGACCTCGCCGCCGTTGAAGACCAGGCGAGGCCAGTCGACCGGTCCGGCCAGCGAGGTGAGGTCGCCGTCGCCGTTGAGGTCCGCGGTGACCGGCGAAGCGAACGCGCGGTCGCAGTTGAAGTCGAACGCGCTGGCGTCGAGCGTGTACAGCGCGAGGCCCCCGCTGCAGTCGACGGCGACGGTGAAGAACTTGGCCGCCTCCGCCCCGGCCGGCACGCCCCAGCCCGAGAGCTCGTCCAGCCCGCGCTCGTCGAGCGAGAGCGGGAAACGCGAGTAGTCGAGCACCCTCGTCCCGTCCGCGTGGCGCAGCCACGAGAACTGGAACGCGTAGTTCATGATCGAGAGGTAGGTGGGCTTGTAGTTGATGTCGTCGGTACCGCCGTGGCGCAGGCCGAGGTTGTGCCCGAGCTCGTGCATCAGCGTTCCCGCCTGTTCTCGCGCGCCGAGATTGCAGTCGGGGCCGCCCGGCGCCTGGCAGCCGCCGAGGCTGATGACGATGTCGGACGCGCCGATGCCGCGCGAGACGCCGCTGGACGTGTCGTTGGCGTCCTGCAGGTGCGCGGCGACGACGTAGTGGAACACCGGGCGCCGCGCGTCGTCGAAGTGCGCGGCCTTGACGGCATCGAACGCCGTCCAGTCGTAGGCCTTATTGACCATCCCGCCGAGGACGTCCTGATGGGGGAGCGTCTCGTGCTCTGAGCGCGCGCCCCACGTCGCGCCGGTGACCGGGTCCATGACCGATGCCGGACCGTTGTCCACATGCAGCGTGATCCCGGTCGTCCCGTCGGGATTGAGCACCGGCGCCGCGGCGAACGCCTGCACCACGCTGTCGATGGCGAGCGGCTCGATCTCGTGGCCGCTCATCGCGTCGATCTCCACGAAGATGTCCTTGTGGTCGGGGCGGGCGCCCATGGCCGGGAGGTCGACGTCGACGGTCCCGTCCCCGTTGACGTCGAGGCCGTGGCGTTCCCAGTCGTCGCACAGCGCGTCGCCGTCCGAGTCCACGCAGCCGGCCGACAGCCACTGGAGCGAGTCGATCGCGTTGTAGCCGGCGCCCGCGGCGTCGTCGACGAGGTGGTCGCCGACGCCGCTCGCGCCGATCGCCCGCACCTCGCTCGTCCCGCCCGCTCTCGCCGCGCTGTAGATAACGGTCGCGCCGTCCGGCGAGAAGCGCGGCAGCGCGGCCTGGCCGTGTCCGACGGTACGGATCGCCGTCGCGCTCCCGCCGGCGAGCGGAGCCACCGCGATGGTCACGAAGCTCGAGCCGGTCGGTGGCGAGACGGCCTCGAGGAACACCACCTTGCTGCCGTCGCCCGCGACGTCCGCGGCGAGCGCCCCCGCCTCGTTGTCCTGCACGAACGCGTCCGGCGCGACCACCGAGCGACGCGCGCCCGTCGTCACGTTCACGGCGATCACCTTCGAGCTCGAGCAAAAGCAGCCCGGACCGCCGTTGTCGAAGCCGGCGATGACGATCTCGCTGCCGTCCGGCGTCCAGGCGATGCCGCGCCCGAAGCCCTCGCCCGCCCCCGCGCTCACCACCGGCTGTGAGCCGCCGCTCCCGTCGGCCGGCGCTCGGAGCACCTGGGCGGTGCCTGCCTGCCATGCGACCTGCTTGCCGTCGGGGGAGAACACCGGCGAGGCCACGTTCGTGCCCGATGCGACGATCGTGACCTCGTTGCCCGTCGCGAGCGTACGCACCTTCAGGCCCGACCCGCCCGGAGCGTAGGCCTCGCGGAGCCCGTCGGCCGACAGCGATCCGGCGCCCGCTCCCGTATAGCCGTCAACCGGCGTGTGGTCCGAGCCGTCGCTCGCCATCGTGAACGCTCCGCCCGTTCCCGGCTGGACCAGGATCCGCCCGTTGGTGCCCGGGAAGGCGGCGCGCGCCGCCGGCGTGCCGAAACCCATCACACCGCAGGCGACGAGCAACACGCTCAGGACGCGGACCCTCACGTTCCGACACTAGCCGCAGTTCCGGTGCGCTGCAACTCGCCCGAGGCGGCAGCGATCCTTGCCATCCAGGATCGCGGCGAGACGCCAGGATCCACGACCACAGGGCAGCCGGACGCGCCGACGAATCCCCGACTCCAACCGGGACACGACCGGGTCATGAGCACCGCTTCCCGCACCTCGGTGTATGTCGGCCGCTCCCAGAGCGATCCGCGGTTGTGCTCCTTCTCGAAAGCGGCACTCTGCTTCGCGTGTGAAGGCGGCAGCGATCTGGGTGCGCTGAAGAACCGCGGCGCGCCGGGTCGATGCGTTCGGCGGGTGCTCAGGCGTGCCGGTGTGCGGAGCAGCGCATCGTTGATCATCGAGCCGCGGCCACCGGCACTCGGGGACCCGTTTGCAGGCCCCTCCGCGGCCACTATCCGATGCGCGCCGTCACACAGAGGCGCGCGATGCGCCCGTTGTCCAACGGGATCCCTCCCGAGGCCAGACGGGTCCGGGCGTGAGCGCGTTGACCACGCATCGCCCGGCACGCGACTCGACCGGATGCCTGTCCGCGGTCAGGCCGGGCGCAGCCGGTCGGCCCAGCGCTGCAGCGGCAGGTCGTA
>JAICUS010000743.1 GCA_025935735.1 Solirubrobacteraceae bacterium
GCGATCAGCCGCCGCGACGGCCAGCACCTGATGAACGGCACCTGGCCGTCGATGACGGCCGGCGGCCACTTCGTGTTCTTCGTCACGGGCAACATGGTCGACTCCAACGTCTACGAGAAGTTCGCCAGCTGCCCGGTCGGCGACGCGATGCAGGTGGCGGGCAGCCCGCACGGGAACTACGCCGCTTACTCCTGCACCTCCGGCGCGCTCTACATGAGCTACGTGGGCGGCCGCTGAGCGGTCTACCCTGGGGGGCGATGAACCTCCGTCGCCTCGTCCGTCACGCGGTGCCGGCCGGCCTCGTGCTGGCCGCCGGCGCCGCCGCTCCCGCCCTCGCCGAGCACCCGAAGGCCCTGCTGGCCCACACGCCGTTCGGCGGCCAGCCCAACGCCCCCGCCGTCGACCCCGCGATCTCCCGCGACGGCCGCATGGACCGCTTCGCGGCCTACGCGTCGAAGGCGACCGACATCCTCCCGGGCACCGGCGCGTTCGAGAACGTCTTCATGGTCAAGCGGGCCGGGCACCTCAGCCGGTCCGGCACGCCGTGGCGGATGGGGAAGACCACGCTGGTGTCCAAGGGCATCGGCGGCCCGGCGAACGGCGACTCCTGGGGCCCGGCGTTCGACGGCTACGACTACGTGCACGCGGGCCGCGAGATCACGGTCAAGCCGCGCTGCCTGGCGTTCGTCTCCAACGCCTCCAACCTGGTGCGCGGTGACGGCAACGGGCACGCCGACGTGTTCGTCGAGCACCTGTCGAACGGGCGGCTGACTCGGATCTCCACGCGCGGCGCCGCCTCCGAGGTCGCGCTGGACGGCCGCTGCTACTTCATCTCCTGGGTGTCCGGCGGGACGGTCTACCGCAAGGACCTGCGCCACCACGGCCGCGCGCACCGCATCTCCGGGCCGGGCGGCTCGAGCTCGCCCGAGATGTCGGCCAACGGCAAGATCACCACGTTCGCCCGCAACGGCGTGGTGTTCGTCAACCGCGCGGGGGAGGGCGGCACGCACCGCGTCGCCGCCGGCACGGCGCCGACCGCCGACGAGTGGGGCCGCTACGTCGCCTACGAGTACAACGGCGGCATCTGGAAGGCGAACACCAAGGGCGCCGCCCACGCCGGCCCGCTCGCCTCCGTGGGCATCGCGCCGTCGATGACCGCCGGCGGCCACTTCGTGTTCTACACGCGCGGCGCGATCGCCACGTCGAACGTCTACCAGGACTTCGGCACCTGCCCGGCGGGCGCGGCGACGCAGATCAACGGCTCGCCGCACGGCAACTACGCCGCGTTCGGCTGCTCCAACGGGGCGCTCTACCTCTCCTACATCGGCCGTAAGTGAGTTGGCCAACCGCATAGACGAGCTCGTCGCCGCCGCTGCCCGCTCGCTCGCCGGGCGGCGGACCCGGCGCGACGTCCTCCAGCGGTTCGGCTCGCTCGGCGCCGGCGTCTCCCTGCTCGGCTTCGAGCCGCTCGTGGACGTGTTCACCGCCGAGGCGCGGCGGCCGCGCCGCAACTGGCACGCGGGGGCGTTCGGCCAGGACGAGGTGGCGGTCTGCTACGAGCCGCTCCAGGTGCTCGAGGCGGAGCCCGGGCACCACGGCCTGGTCGTGCGCAAAGGCCCGTCGTTCGACGCGCCCCCGGCGCCGATGAACGACGGCGGCCTCGCGCTCGTCCCCGTCGGCACCCACTTCGCCCGTCAGAGCGCCCGCCGTGCGCCCGGCCCGGGCTGCCTCGCGCCGCGGCCGCGGCCGGCGGTCAACGGGTTCGTGTGGGGCTATCCGGCCGACGACGTGCGCACCAACAAGTCCGGCTGGGTGCCGCTGGAGGTCGACGGCGTGCGCTACCTCGGCGACGACCCGGGCTACGGCACGAACCCGGGCGACCCCGAGGAGTTCGTCTGCGGCCCGAACTCCAAGGACTTCGACTGCCGGTCGGAGGCCTCCAAGGCGTACTGCGGCTACGTCTGCGGCGGCGGGCACCTGGCGGGCTTCCGCTACGTCGGCAAGCTGCGCCACGTGCTGCCCACGGGGCTCGGCGAGCCGCGCGACAGCGGCGAGGAGTACTACATGCGCTGGGCGGCTTCCTCGACCGCCTTCTGCTACCTGGCACCGGGCGACACCGTGTTCGAGCTCGGCCGCAAGCCGGGGCTCTCATACGGGCCGCACACGGTGCCCTGGAGCTTCATCGAGGTGCGCTCGGGGGCGTTCACCCCGGCAGGAACGCGCGGCTGGTGCCTGCACGACGCGTTCCTGCCCGCCTCCAAGCGCCTGCTCGCCCCGCACCTGCGCAAGTAACTTCAGGCGGCGGCGGGAGCCGGGACGCGCAGGGCGCGGGCGGCGCGCTGCGGGAGCCACCAGTTCCAGCGGCCGAGCAGGGCCACGGCGGCGGGAGCGAGAACGCCGCGGATGAGCGTCGCGTCGAGCAGGATGCCGCCGCCCAGCGCGGTGGCGAACATCTTGGCCTCGGTACCCGGACCCGCGCTCATGGCGACGAACGCGAGGCCGAGGATCAGCGCGGCGCTGGTCACGAGCCGGCCCGTCCGGCCGATGCCCTCGACGACCGCGGTCTCGGTCGAGCCGGTGCGGTCGAACGCCTCGCGCA
>JAICUS010000399.1 GCA_025935735.1 Solirubrobacteraceae bacterium
GAGCGCCTCCGCACGGCGATCCGCGAGGAGCCGTGGGACCGGATCGCGCCCGGCATCGCGCTGACGGCCAGCATCGGCGTCGCCACCGCGGACACGGGCGGCGACCTGCGCGCGCTGACCGACCTGGCCGACCGGCGCCTGTACGAGGCCAAGGGCGCCGGGCGCGACCGCGTGGTCGCCTGAGCTTCACCGCCCGGTCACCAGCAGCGTCCGCCGCACGCCGGCGACGGTCAACGTGACGTGGAAGCGGCGCCGGTGGGGCAGCCGCCGGGCGACGAGCCGGACCGGCTGCGCCCCCGCCCGGAGGTGGAGCCGGCGGAGGGCCAGCACCCGATCGCCCGCGGTCAGCCAGGCCAGGGTGCGCAGCGGCGCGCTCGAAGCGACCGTGAACCGCAGCCCGCGGGCGAGCCCGGCGCGCGTGACCCGGTGCGGCAGCCCGCGCAGGCGGACGCGCGGGGCCGCGACCGGACCCGGCGCCGGCACGACCGGAGTGGGAGCGGCGGCGGCCGGCGCGGCCGGCGTCACCGCCGCCGACGCGGCCGACTCCGCCCCCGCACCGATCTCGTTGACCGCGTGCACGCTGAACGTGTACGCCGTGCCGTTCGCCAAGCCCGGCACGACGGCGAACGTGCGCCCGTCGGCGGTCGTCGCGTGCGCGCCGCCGGGGCTGGCGGTCACCACGTAGCGATCGATCGGCGCCCCGCCGTCGGACCGCGGCGGCGCCCAGGTGACCGCGGCGGAGCCGTCGCCGGCGCTCGCCTGCACGTCCTCCGGGGCCGCGGGCACCTTCTCGGGGACGTAGCGCTCGGCCGACCCGACCGTGCCAAGGGTGCCGTTGGAGACCCCGCCCGCCACCAGCACGTCGCCGCCGGACAGCACGGCCGCGGCAGCGCCGGCGCGCGGCGCCGAGAGGGTCGCGGCGCTCGTCCAGGCGTCCGCCGCTGCGTCGTAGACCTCGGCGGACGACAGCACCGGGGTGCCGTTGCCGGTGTCGACGCCCGTGGCTCCGCCGGCCACCAGCACCCGTCCTCCGGGCAGCGGCGCGGCGATCGGGAGCTGGCGCCCGGCGTGCATCGGCGGGGCGGGCGTGAAGCGGTTCGCCGCCGCGTCGTAGACATCCGCCGAGGCGAGCGGGACGTTGGCGTCGGCCACGCCGCCCGCGACGAGCGCGCCGCCGCCGGGCAGCGGCGCCGCGACCGCGGCCGTGCGGGGGTCCGACAGCGTGTTCGCGACAGGTGTCCACGCGTCCGCCGCGGCGTCATAGACCTCGGCGCTCGCGAGTGCGTGGCGGCCGGCGTCCGAGCCGCCCGCGACCAGCACGCGGCCGCCGGCGACGACCGTCGCCACGGCCTGCGCCCGCGCCGTGCCCAGCGGCGGCCCGGCGGTGAACGCGTCGGTCGCCGGGTCGTAGATGTCGGTCTGCTTCGTCGCCACGCCGTCGGCGCCGAAGCCGCCGGCGATCAGCACGCGGCCGTCGGGCAGCGGCTCCGCGACGCCCGCGCTGTGTGCGGCCGCCGGCGCGCCGGCGGTCGGCGTGAAGCGGCCGCTGGACGGGTCGTAGACCTCGGCCGACGCGAGGCCGGAGTTGAGGGCCGTGCCCGTCCCGCCGCCGACGATCAGCACGCTGCCGTCGCGCAGCCGCGTCGCGGTCTGCAACGCGCGCGGCACGTTGAGCGCTCCGGTCGGCGTCCAGGCGCCGGTCTGCGGGTCGAAGAGCTCGGCGCTGAGCGCGGCGCCGCGCGGCCCGATCACGCCGCCGGTCACGAGCACCCGGCCGTCGGTGAGCGTGGTGGCGGTACCCAGCAGGCGGCCGGTGGTGGCGCCCGCCGGGAGCCAGGTGTCCGCCCGGGTCGCGGCGGACGCCCGCCCCGCCCCGCCGAAGACGGCGAGGCAGAGCGCGGCCAGGACGAGGCGCCTCATCGCGACACCTTCAGGGTCAGGCGGCGGCCGGCCCGCATCGCGGGATGCGAGGCGTCGCTCACGCGCACGGCGATCCGGTAGGTCCCCGCGTGCCGCGGGCGGCCGACGATCCGGCCGGCGCGCAGGCGCAGCCCGCGCGGCAGCGAGCGCACGCGCCAGCGGTAGGGCGTCGTGCCCAGGTTCGCCCGCAGCCGCGCGGCGTAGCGGCGCCCGGCGCACGCCCGCGGCAGCTTCGCCGTGCGCACCGACAGCGGCGGCGCGACGGCCAGCCGCCCGGGAGCGGCCAGACCGGTGGCCGGCCCGGTGATGTCGGCGAACGGCGTGGCGTTGCCGTTGGCGAGGGGCGCGAACGCCTCCACGCCGGCGAACTGGTTGGACACCCACACGTGGCCGGCCGCGTCGACGTCGATGCCCACCGGGAACGACAGCCCGGTGTTCGCGCCGGCGACCCGCCGGACCGGGAGCGCGTTGCCGCTCGCGCCCGGCTGGTACTCCGTGACCGCGCTGTCGTAGGTGTCGGCCACCAGCAGGTTGCCGGCGCTGTCGACCACGATCCCCTGCGGCCCGTTCAGGCGCGTGGCGGGGCCCGCGATCGTGTCGATCGGGGCGATGTCGCCATTGGCGCCCGCCGCGTACTCGGTCAGGCGGTTGGCGCTCGTGTCGGCCACCCAGACGTGGCCGGCGGAGTCGACCGCCACGCCGCCCGGGCTGCTGAGGCCGGTGCGCGGGCCGCCGATGACCGCGACGGGCTTGGCGTCGCCGCTCGCCCCGGGCGCGTAGACGCTGACCGTCGAGGCGGCCGCGTTGGCGACATAGAGCCGCCCGGCGCCGTCGAGCGCGAGCGCCTGCGGGTTCGCGAGGCCGGTGTCCGCGCCCGCGATCGCCGTCTCGGGCCTCACGTTGCCGGACGCCCCGTACGGGTACTCGGCGATCTCGTTGTTGTTCGCGCTCGCGACGTAGGTGCGGCCGTCCGGAGCGATCGTCACGGCGCTCGTGCCGTTGAAGCCGGTGGCCGTCCCGGCCAGCGAGGTCAGCGGCGCGCTGTTGCCGTTGGCGTCGAGCGAGAACGAGTGGACCGCGCTGTTGGCGCCGTTGACCACGTACACCGCGGCCTGGACCCTCGGCTTCACGACCAGCGTCAGCTTCGCGGTCGCCTTCATCGAGGCGTCGGCCACCCGCACCGTGAACGCGTACGTCCCCGCCGTCGTCGGCGTGCCGACGATCTTCCCCGCCGGGATCAGCGAGAGCCCGGGCGGCAGCGAGCCGCTCGCCACGGTCCACGTCAGCCTGCCGATGCTCATGACGGCCGACAGCGACTGGTCATAGCCGGCACCGACCACGGTGGCGGGCAGCGAGGCGGTGGAGACGGCGAGCACGCGCGGCGACACGATCACCGTCACCGGCTCGGTCGCGCTGTCCGGCGCGGGCGCCGCGGAGTCCGTGGCGCGCGCGGTGAAGGTGAAGCTGCCGACCTGCGTCGGCGTGCCGCCGAACTGGCCGTTCGGCGCCAGGACCAGCCCCGGCGGCAGCTGACCGCCGGCCACGGTCCAGGCGATCGCCCCGGCGCCGCCGTGCGCCGCGAGCGTCGTCCCGAGCGGCAGGCCGACGTTGCCCGGCAGCGGCCGCGACGGCGTGACCACGACCGGCGGGCCCGTGACGTCGAGCGTGAAGGCCTGCGTGGCTGGCGCGCCGACGCCATTGTCGGCCGTGACGGTGAACGTGAACCGGCCCGCCGTCAGCGGCGGGATGGTTCCGGAGATGACGCCCGTCGCGGGGTCGACCGACAGCCACGCGGGCGCTCCGGTGAGCGAGAACCGCGCGGCCGGGGCGCCGCTCGCCGCGACGGGGATCCGCACGCTCCCCACGGAGAGCGGGATCGCGGCCGACGCGGCCGTGGTGATCTGCGGCGCGACGTCGCGGCGGGTGAAGTTCAGCGTGACGCTCGCGTCGTGGTTGAACCCGGTCAGGCCGATCGTGCCGACGGCGCTCGGGGCCATGAAGCTCGCGCCGGCACCTCCGCCGCCGCCTCCGCCGCCGCCCGCGTCGGTCGCCAGGCCGGCCGAGCCGCCGGCCGCGCCGTGCGAGGCGGCCCCGCACTCACCGCCGAGGTTGCCGCCCAAGCCGCGGCCGGCGCCGGTCCCGGCCGCGCCGTTGGCGTCGCGCCCCGGGCCTTGCCCGCCGGCGCCGCCGTTGTCGCCGTCGATGCCGCCCCTGCCGCCGCCGCCGCCACCGCCGCCGGCGATCGCCAGGCCGGTCGGCGTGCCGGTGGTGTCGGCCACCAGGGCGAGGCCGCCGCCGTTGCCGCCGTTGCCGCCGAGCTCGCTGCCGCCGCCACCCGGGCCGCCGCCGCCGCGCGCGCCGACGATGACCGTGAGCGTGTCGCCGGGGGCGAACCGCGTGCCCGGCCCGACCGGGACGGTCTCGTTGATCAGCGCGCCGACGCCGCCGGCGCCGTTGGTGCCCGACGAGCTGCCGCCCGTGGCGTCTGTGCCGCCGGCGCCGTTGGCGATCACGTTCACGGAGGTCGTGTACTGCGGGATCGTGAGGGTGTAGGTGCCGGGCACCGAGTAGGTGTCGCTGACCGTGTCGGCGGCCGCGGTGGCGGGCAGCGCGAGCGCGGCCATGCCGAGGCCGAGGGCGGCGAGCCGCCCGAGGGGGAGCGTCATGGTGAGGTCCTTTGCGGGGAGGAGGGCGGGTCAGCGGTACAGCGCGGCGAACGTCGCCGCGTAGCGGTCGTTGACGACGGCGCGCCTGACCTTCAGCGTCGGGGTCAGCTCGCCGGCGGCGATCGTCAGGTCGTGGCCGAGGATCGCGAAGCGCTTGATCTGCGCGACGCGGGCGTAGTGGGCGTTGACGCGGTCGAGCTCGGCCTGGACGAGCGCGCGCACGGCCGGGTGCGCCGACAGAGTCGCGACGTCCTCCGGCAGGCCGCGCGCCCGCGCCCAGCCGGCGATCTCGCCGGCGTCGAGCGTGATCAGCGCGACGGGATACGGCCGCCGGTCGCCGTGCATGACGGCCTCGGAGACGTAGCGGGAACGCTTGAGGTCGCGCTCGAGGTTGGCCGGCGCGAGGTTCTTGCCGCCGGCCGTGATGATGATGTCCTTCTTTCGGCCGGTGATCGTGAGGAATCCGTCCGCGTCGAGCGCGCCGAGGTCGCCGGTGTGCAGCCAGGCGCCCGGCGGGTGCGGCGGCTCGCCGTGGTAGCCGGCGAAGACGTTCGGGCCGCGCACCAGGATCTCGCCGTCGTCCGCGATCCGGAGCTCGAGGCCTCCCAACGCGTGCCCGACGGTCCCCGGGCGGTGCGCGTCCAGCGTGGCGATCGCGATGCCCGTGGCCGCCTCGGTCATCCCGTAGCCCTCCAGCAGCGGCACGCCGCAGGCCCAGAAGAACTCGAGGATGTCGGGCGCGATCGGGGCCGCCCCGGTCAGCGCCTTGCGCACGCGCCCCCCGAGCGCGCCGCGCACGCGGGCGGCGAGGGCGTCGTCGACCGGGCCGGCGCCCAGCGCGGCGTGCAGCTTCTCGAACACGCGCGGGACGCTGGGCAGGAACGTCGGCCGGACCTCGGCGAGGTCGGCGAGCAGCCGGTCCGGGCCGCTCGCGTAGGCGACGGCGCCGCCGATCTCGAGGCTCCAGAGCATCATCAGCAGCCCGAACGCGTGCGCGAGCGGGAGGTGCAGGTAGGTGAGGTCGTCGCGCCCGCCGAGCAGGCGGCCGGCGTGGACCATGTCGAGCATCGCGCGGTAGTTGCCGTGCGTGAGCACGCAGCCCTTGGCGCGGCCGGTCGTCCCGGACGTGTAGATGATCGTGTACGGGTCGTCCGGGCGGACCGCCGCGCCGCGCGCCGCGAGCTCCTCCGGGTCGCTGAGGCCGCCGCGCGCCCGCAGGGCGTCGAGGGCGTCGATCGC
>JAICUS010000840.1 GCA_025935735.1 Solirubrobacteraceae bacterium
CGTGCTCGCCGCTGACGCCGTCGTCGGACACCGCGCTCACCGGGCCAGGTAGGTGAGCTTGTACTTGCCGACCTGCAGCTCGTCCCCGTCCTCGAGCTTGTGCGAGTCGATCCGCCGGCGGTTGACGTAGGTGCCGTTCAGCGACCCGGAGTCGTCGAGGTACCAGGCGCCGGAGCGGCGGACCAGCACCGCGTGGTCGCGCGACACCGTGACGTCGTCGAGGAAGATCTCGGCGTCCGGCGAGCGGCCGATGGTCAGCCGCTCCCCTTGGAGCGGGAACGACTGCCCGACGCGCCCGCCGCCCGAGCGGATGACCAGCGCGCCGCTGGCCGCGGCGACGTCGCCGACGTCGACCGGGCGAAGCTCGCCGGTCTGCTCGTCGATCACGTAGGTGGCCGTCGTCACGTCGTCTCGAGCGTCCTCGCGCTGCGCCACGTAGGCGCCGCAGCGCTGGCAGTAGTTCGCCCCCTCCGTGACGACGAACCCGCATTCAGGGCAGTGGCGCGCCACCGGCCTCCTCTAGGAAGGTCGGATGATCGGGGTGGGGCGGAGGGGCTGCACCCTTCCTTAAATGTCTTCGCCGCCGCCCGTGGCGCGCCCGGCCAGGATGTCGGTCAGGCGCTGGACGTCGGCTCCGGAGATGACCTCCTCGCCGCCCTCGTGCTTCTTGCGGAGGCGGTTGACGAGCTCGGCGCGCAGGATGTCGATCTTGCCGTGGAGGATGCGCCGGCGGTAGGACACCTCCTGTTCCTCATCCGTCAACTGCTGGATGAGATCCTTGAGTTCCTGATCCGACAGTGAACCCAGATCGGGGAAGGTGTCCATACGAAATTCAGTCCTCTCCACGGCGGCTTCGAGACCGAGGGGCAAGCATAGCGGTCATCAAGCTGAGGTCGAGCCTTGCCCCTCGACCTGCCTGAGCCCATCCCTCACATACAGCGCGCTGGCGGCCAGCGTGAGCGCCAGTCCCACGTAGAGGAAGATCAGCGCGAGCCAGTGCACGGCGCACATGGCGAAGAACAGCGCGCCGAACACCGGCCAGACGCCCCAGCGGCCGAGCCAGTTGATCTTCAGCTCCACGCCGCGCGCCAGCGCGATCCGCGCCAGCACGAGCATCAGCAGCTCGCGCGCGGCCAGCACGGCCAGCGCCCAGCGGGGCAGCAGCTCGAACTTCCAGCACACGATCACGCCCGAGATCACCAGCAGCCGGTCGACCACCGGGTCCAGCAGCGCGCCCATGCGCGAGTACTGGCCGGTCACCCGGGCGGCGATCCCGTCGAGGTAGTCGCTCCAGCCGATGACGGCGAACAGCACGGCGCCGAGCGGCTCGGTGCCGGTGTCCGACGAGAGCTGGACCCCCAGGAACACGGGGATCAGCGCGAGCCGGACGTAGCCGATGAAGTTCGGGATCGTCCACGGGTGCAGCGGCGCGCCGGACACGGTCTCCGGCGGCGGCGGGCCGGAGCGGTCCAGGCCCGAGAGCCGGCGGAACGTCAGCCGCTGACGCGGCCTTACGGGAGGCTCGCCCACAGCTCGGCGGCCGCCTGCGCCGCTCCCTCGACGGGGACCGTGCGCGTCTCGCGCCCGCGCCGCACCTGGGCCTCGATCTCGCCGGCGGCCAGCGTCCGGCGGCCGATGGTCAGCCGCAGCGGGCAGCCGAGCAGCTCGGCGTCGGCGAACTTCTCGCCCGGGCCGGCGTCGCGGTCGTCGTAGATCACGGACAGGCCCGTCTCGCGCAGCTCGCCGTAGAGCTTCTCCGCCGCCGCCCGCTCCTCGGAGCCCTCGCGGCCCAGCACGACCAGGTGCAGGTCCCAGGGCGAGAGCGAGCGCGGCCAGGCGATCCCGTGCTCGTCGGCCAGCTGCTCGACGGCGGCGGCGGCGATCCGCGCCGGGCCGATGCCGTA
>JAICUS010000617.1 GCA_025935735.1 Solirubrobacteraceae bacterium
ATGAGCACCTTGGTCGCCCCGTCGCTGCGGCCCAGCGCCCGCGCGATCTCGCGGTTGTCCATGTCGAGCGCGAAGCGCATGATCAGCGCCTCGCGGCGGTCGTCGGGCAGCTGCTGGACGCCGCGCAGGATCCGCGCCAGGTCGTCGCGGTCCTGCACCAGCCCCTCGGTCGTGTGCGGGGTCGAGAGCGCGCCGGCGTCGTCGATGTTGGTCTGCGGCCGGCGCGAGCGGTCGCGATAGTAGTTGGCCGCCAGGTTGTGCGCGATCCGGATCAGCCACGGGCGCAGCGGCCGGCCCTGGGACTCCTGCTGCGCGCGCTCGAAGTGCCGGTAGGCCTGCAGGAACGTCTGCTCGGTCAGGTCCTCGGCGTCGTGATGGTTGCCCACCCGGTAGTACGCGTACGAGTAGACGTCGCGCAGGTGCGCCTTGTAGAGCTCGGAGAAGGCGGCGTCGAGCTCCGCCTTCGGCGGGGGCGGGGCCATCGCACACGGACCCTACCTCTAGGGGTCCGTTGAAGCATTCCGGCACGACCATGCTTCAACGAACCCCTAGGCCGCCCTTGCCGTCTGAATGGACTTGGCCGCGCGGGGGGCGGTCAGCGACGCGGTCCAGCTGGTGAGCTGGACGCGGCCCTCGATGATCCCGGCCAGCCCGCGCAGCACCGGCGCGTCCACGCCCGCGTCCTTCAGCCGGGCGGCCAGCAGCGGCACCGAGGCCACCGACTCCGCGGTCTGGCCGAGCGCGTCGCAGATCTGGTCGGCCGGCATCCCCTGCGCGAGCAGCTCGCCGGCGCGGCGGTTGCGCGAGCCCTCGGCCAGCACCGTGGCCACGAGGTCGCCCGTGCCGGCCAGGCCGGCGAACGTCTCCGGCCGCGAGCCGGAGCGCCGCGCGTAGGCGTCGATCTCCGCGAACACCTTGCCGGCGGCCGCGCCGGCGGCGTTCGGCCCGGCGCTGCCCGCGGCCGCGGCGGCCAGCGCGGCGGCGTTCTTCGCGCAGCCGGCGAGCTCGACCCCGATCACGTCGCCGGTGTGCGTCACCTGCAGGCCGGCGGATGACAGCGCGTCCGCGACCTGACGGGCGAACGCGCGGTCGTGCGCGGCCAGCACGAGCGAGGCGCCGTCGCTCAGCGCGTCGGCGGCGTGCGCCGGGCCGCCGAGGACGCCGCCCGCCCAGGCCTGCGTGCGCTCGGCGACGTAGGCGCTGGGCAGCGTGCCCAGCGGCGGCACGAGCCCCTTCGAGAGCACCAGCACGCCGGTGCGATTGAGGATCGACGGGCCGTGGGCGGCCACCGCGGAGGGCAGCTCGGCCGCCGGGACGGCGAAGGCCACGAGGTCGTGGCGGGTCAGCGCGAGGTCGGCCGCGCGCATGGGGCGCACGCGCGCGGGCAGCTCGACGCCCGGCAGGTAGCGGTCGTTGAGCCGCGTCGCGGCCATCAGCTCGGCCTGCGCGCGGGTGCGGCAGCCCAGGTCGACGTCGATGCCCGCGCGCGCGAGCATCACCGCCATCGCCGTGCCCCACGAGCCGGCGCCGACGATCGCCGCGCGGCGCAGCGGCGGCAGGCCGCCCAGCCACTCCCACTGCAGCATCACGTTGGGCCAGATGCGGTCGGTCACCGCCGACGCGAGCTGGGCGGTCGCCTGCTCGACGTGCGGGAAGCGCAGCGGGCT
This sequence comes from Solirubrobacteraceae bacterium, assembly GCA_025935735.1. The sequence goes on from JAICUS010000617.1 coordinate 1,668, forward strand.
GCCGACGCGCACGCGGATGCGGTGCGGGCGGATGCGCCAGCCGCGGCGGATCGCCTCGGTGCCCTTGATGGCGATCGGCACCACGGGCGCGCCAGTCTCCAGCGCCAGCCGGCCGACGCCGCGCTTGGGCTTGCCCAGCGCGCCCGGCCGCGTGCGCGTGCCCTCGGGGAAGATCAGCACCGGTTCGCCACGGGCCAGGATCGCCTTGGCCGTCTCCACCATGTCCGCGTCGGCCTCGCCGCGCCGGACGGGGAATGCGCCGAGCGAGCTGATGAACCAGGCGAACAGCCGGTGGCGGAACAGCTCCTGCTTGGCCACGTAGTAGACGGGGCGCCGCGCGGTCAGCCCGACGATGAACGGGTCCAGGAACGAGCGGTGGTTGGCCACGATGATCGCCGGGCCGGAGCGCGGGATGTGGTCGCGGCCGGTGCGCTGCAGGCGCCAGTAGATCAGCGAGAAGACCTGCAGCAGCTCTCGCATGACCCAGTAGACGATCAGGTTGACGCCGCGCTCCCGGGCGCGCGTGTGCCAGTAGTTCAGATCCATGTTGTGCGGTGTCCTCTCCTCGGGTGTCCGTACACCGGGCGGCGCGCGGGCGTTACAGTCCTTGGGGATGGCGGTGGACGCGACCCGAACCCTGCGCGGCGCGCTCGCGGGTGCCGCCGCCGCCGGCGTCTGGGCCGCCCAGCAGCCGCTCGACCAGCGGGTCTTCGGCTGCGGCTATGACGATGTGCGGCTGCTCGGCCGGCTGGCCGCCGCCCGCGGCGCCGCCGAGTACCCGGTGGGGCTGGCGATCCATTTGCTCAACGGCGCGGCGTTCGGCGCGCTGTACGCGAGCGCCGCCCGCGTGCTGCCGGTCCCGGCGCCGCTGCGCGGCCCGCTCGCCGGCCTGGCGGAGCACGCGGCGACGTGGCCCGGCATGCCGCTGCTGCTGCGCCTGCGCTCGGATCTGCCGGCCGAGTGGGGCTCGGGCCGGGCGCTCGCCCAGGCCACCTGGCGCCACGCGCTGTTCGGCACCGTGCTGGGCGAGCTCGAGCGGCGGCTGAACCCGCCGGAGCCCGAGCCGCGGCCCGTCGACCCGGTGGCGGCGGCCTCCAACGGGCACGGGTCGGCCGAGCACCTGGTGTCCACGCCCTGAGCAGGGTCCTGGTCACCGGCGCCTCGGGGTTCGCCGGGCGCCACCTCGCGTCCGCCTGCGCGGCGGCCGGCGACGATGTGTGCCCGGCGCCGCGGGCGGCCGAGGCCGACCTGCGCGATCCCGCGGTGGCCCGGCGGGTCGTGGCGGCGGCGGCGCCCGAGGTCGTCTACCACCTGGCCGCCCGCGCGCACGTGGGCGCGTCGTGGAAGGACCCGGCGGGCACGATCGCCGACAACGTCGGGATGACCGTCGCGATGCTCGAGGCCGTGCGGGCGGAGGCGCCGGGCGCCGTGGTGCTCGTCGTCGGCTCGGGCGAGGAGTACGGGCCGCCGGACGTCCTCCCCACCCCCGAGGACGCGCCGCTGCGCCCGCAGAACCCGTACGCCGTCTCGAAGGCGTCCGCCGGGCTCGTGGCCGGCTTCTACGCCGACGCGCACGGGCTGCGGGTCGTGCGCGCGCGGGCGTTCAACCACGCCGGCCCGGGGCAGGAGCCCCGCTACGCGGTCGCCGCGTTCGCCCGCCAGGTGGCGGCGGGCCTCCAGGCCGGCG
>JAICUS010000841.1 GCA_025935735.1 Solirubrobacteraceae bacterium
CACCGTCGCCCCGACCGCCACCGCGCCGCCCAGCACCGGCGGGACGACCGCGCCGCAGCCGACCGCGACGCCGGTGCCGACCGCCGCGCCGACGACCACCCCCGCGCCCACGACGGCGCCCACCACCGCCCCGACGCCCGCGGCCGGGGCGGGCGGGACGGCGGCGACCGGCACCGGCTAGCGGAGGCCGGGCGGCCACGGGCGCGATACCGACCGGCTGCCGCGCGCGCAGAACCGCCAGGGCAGCTCGGCGGCCTTGGTGATCCCGACGCGCGGGCCGGTGAGGTACTCGCGCGGCTCGCCGGCCAGGATCCGCACCGGCCCCTCGACCAGCGACAGGCCGTTGGCCCACAGCTCGATGCCCAGCGCCTGGGTGAGCTTGCCCGGACCCGAGCAGAGGTCCTCGTCGCGGGCCACGCCGCGCCGCGCCAGCATCTCCGGCACGCCGGCGAGCGGCTCGAGCGCCCGGATGAGCACCGCCGCCCCCACCCCCTCGGGCTCGCACACCGCGTTCAGCAGCGCGTGGATGCCGTAGGAGCGGTAGACGTAGGCCGTCCCCGGCGGGCCGTGCAGGACCTCGGTGCGCGGCGTGACGCCCACGAACGCGTGGCAGGCCGGCTCGGAGAAGTGGTAGGCCTCCGTCTCCACGATCACGCCGGTCGTGTTCCCGTGGGCGACGATGCAGCCCAGCAGCGCCGGCGCCACCTCCAGCACCGGCCGGTCGTAGAACGACCGCGGGAGAGCGGTCAAGCCGACTGCTCGTCCAGCGCCGCGCGGGCGTGGGCGAGCTGCTCGCGCACGCGGTCCAGCGCCGTCCCGCCCTCGGACACCTTGGACTCCAGCCACGAGCGCTGGGACAGCACGGCGTAGAACTCGTCGTCGAGCGCGCCGGAGTGCGCCGCCAGCTCCTCGCGCGAGAGCTCGGACAGCGTCCGGCCCGAGTCCACCGCCTCGCGCACCAGCCCCGCCACGATCCCGTGCGCCTGCCGGAACGGCACCCCGCGGCGGACGAGCATGTCGGCCACGTCGACCGCGGCGATCATCTCGTCGGCCGCCGCCGCCGCCAGCCGCTCGCGCCGGAACCGGATGCCGCCGAGCATCCCGCGCGCGGCGGCGAGGCAGAGCTCGAGCGTGTCGACGGCGTCGAACAGGTGCTCCTTGTCCTCCTGCAGGTCCTTGTTGTAGGTCAGCGGCAGGCCGTGGAAGACGCCGTGCAGCCCGGCCAGGTGGGCCACGATCCGCGGCGCCTTGGCCCGGAGCAGCTCCGCGCCGTCGGGGTTCTTCTTCTGCGGCATGATCGACGAGGTCGACGCCCACGAGTCGGCCACCTCGCAGAAGCCGAACTCCTCCGAGGACCAGAGCACGATCTCCGCCCCCAGCCGCGAGAGGTGGGTGGCGCAGGTGGCCGCGGCGGAGAGGAAGTCGAGCACGAAGTCGCGGTTGGACACGGCGTCGATGGAGTTCGGGGCGACCCCCGCGAACCCCAGGTCCTCGGCCACCATCCGCCGGTCCGTGGCGTAGTTGACGCCGGCCAGCGCGCCCGCGCCCAGCGGCAGCTCGCTCGTCCCGCCGAGCACGGCCTGGAAGCGCCGCGCGTCGCGGGCGAACATCCAGAAGTAGGCGAGCAGGTGGTGAGAGACGTAGACCGGCTGGGCGCGCTGCAGGTGCGTGTAGCCGGGCATCGGCCAGTCCAGGTGGGCCTCGGCGGCGCCCAGGACGACAGTCTGCAGGTCCTGCAGCGACTGCATCGCCCGCAGCGCGTGCGCGCGCGTGAACATGGCCATGTCGGTGGCCACCTGGTCGTTGCGCGAGCGCGCCGTGTGCAGCCGCCCGCCGACCGCGCCGACGATCTCGGTCAGCCGCCGCTCGACGGCCATGTGGATGTCCTCGTC
>JAICUS010000096.1 GCA_025935735.1 Solirubrobacteraceae bacterium
GGCGCGATTACGCCGCCGGGGGCGAGACGGCGCGCCACCTGGCCGCGCTGCTGCGGCGCGAGCCCGGGTTGTGGGACGTGGCGCTGCAGGCGGCCTTCGCGCACCACCACGATCGCCGCCGCGTGCTGCCGGACGGCGAGCTGCTGGCGCTGGCGGACGACCCCGCGCGCTTCCTGGCCGACCACCCGGACTGCCCGGCCGACTACGTCGTGGCCGTCGCCTACGCGCTGGGGGCCGAGGAGGCCGAGCTCGCCGAGCTGGCCGCCGAGGCTGACCGCCGGGCGGCCGCGGCGACCCCGCCGGCCGAGGAGGACACGCGCGACGACGCCGAACGCATCCACCGGCTGGAACGCGCGCTGACGCTGCTGGAGCGCGAGCTGGCGGCGCGCGACAAGCAGCTGGCGGCGGCGGAGCGGCTGCGCGCGCGGCTGGCGGACCTGGACGCGGCCGAGGCCAGGGCCGCCGCCGCGGAGGAACAGGTGGCCGCCGCGGCGGCGCGGGCGCAGGCGGACGCGCGGCGGATCGCCTCGCTGCAGGGCCAGGCCGCCCTGACCGGTCGCCTGCGCGAGGAGCTCGCGGGCGCCCGCGCGCGCGTCGCGGAGCTCGAGCGCCGCCAAGCGGACGACCAGCGGCCGGCGGCGACCGCGGAGGAGCTGCTCGCCGCGCTCGGCCCGGCCATCGGCCGCGCCGCCGGGCTCGCCTCCGAGCGGATCACGGCCGGCGAGCCGCTCGACGGAGATCGCCATCTGCTGCGGCTCGCGGCGCTCTTCGCCGAGCTCGGCGCGCCGGCCGAGGTCACGCCGCCGCCCGTGGCCCCGGAGGCCCCGGCGCCCGCCCCTGCGCGCTCGCCGCGGGTCCGCCTCCCGGCCGCCGCGTTCCGGGTCACCGCGCTGGGCGGCGCGGAGGAGATCGGCGGCAGCGCCTTCCTCGTCGAGACCAGCGGCGGGCGCAGCGTCCTGCTGGACGCCGGCCAGCGCGTGCGCGGCGAGTACGGCGACGACGCGGCCCAGCCGTTCCACCTGCGCGTCCCGGCCGACCACCTCGACGCGATCCTCGTCTCGCACGCGCACATCGACCACGTCGGGTCGTTGCCGACGATCCTCGCCGCCGTCGAGGACGACGTCCCGGTGTGGATGACCGAGCCGACCCGCCGGCTCGCGGAGATCATGCTCGAGGACTCCGCCAGGATCCAGCACGCGCGCGAGGAGCGCCTCGACGCCCGCGCGCTGGCCGGGACCGACCAGGCGCCGGACTCGATGCGCGCGGCGTACAGCCGCCGCGACGCGGAGGCGGCGGTCGCCGGCGCGCAAGTCGCCCCGCGCGCGGCCAAGCTGCGGCTGGGGGAGAGCGGCCTGCTCGTCCGCTTCCTGCCCGTGCCGCACGTCCTCGGCAGCTGCGCCATCCAGCTGACCGACGAGGAGTCCGGCGCCACGCTGCTCTACACCGGCGACCTCGGGCCGGTGAGCGACCCGCAGGCGACGCTCCCGGCCTGGGGGTTCGACGAGCTCGAGCCGGCGGACCTGGTGATCATGGAGTCCACCTACGGCGCGGCCGACGCCGTCCACGCCGAGGGCCGGCGCGCGCTGCACGGCCGCGAGCGGTCGGTGCAGCGGCTGATCGACACCGCGCAGCGGACCGTCGACCGCGGCGGCTTCCTGCTGATGCCCAGCTTCGGCCTCGGACGGGCGCAGGAGCTCGTGACGATCATCGACGCGCGCCGCGGCCGCGAGCTGCCGGACGCGCCGCTGTACGTCGCCGGGCTGGGGAAGCGCGTGATGGACGTCTACGACGACTACAGCGGCGAGGGCGGCGGCGGGTGGGCCTCGGTCGGCTCGTTCCCGGCCGTGCGCGACCCGGCCGAGTGGCTGAGCGCCGATGGCACGTTTGCGGGCGCGGTGGCCGAGATCGTCCACGGGGAGGCTCCGGGCTATGTCGTGGCCGCGCCGGCGATGCTGTCCGGCGGCTGGTCGCGCGCGTTCCTGGCCGAGCTGCTCGGCGACCCGCGCTCCGGCGTCGCGTTCACCGGCCACGTGCCCCGGCACGGCGGCGGCATCCCCGGGCTCGGCCGCCTGCGCACCGGCGACCGGATCGATCTCGGCGGAGAGCGGCGCCAGATCGAATGCGCGTGGGAGCGGATCGCGCTCTCCGCGCACGCGCCGACGCGCGACCTGCACGCGTTCGCCGAGCGGATGACCCGCGGCCGGGAGCGCACGGACTTCTGCATCGTCCACGGCGACCGGGCGGCGCAGCGCGAGCTGGCCGCGTGGATCCGCGAGAGCCTGGACGAGCGCGGCGCGACGGCGCACAGCCTCCAGCGCCAGATGCCCTGGTCGCCCTGAGACGGCCCGGGGCCACGACCGGCCACGGCGATGGCCACAAGTGGCCTGGTCATCGCGTCATAACCGGCACTGTGACACGGTGACTTCGTCCACATAATTCAGGCCGCTCACGGCTGGTTTGCTGGAGGTTGTCACAGGGGCACAACACAGCTACCGCGTAGCTACCGGCGTATCTGTTCACATCAGTAGTAGGAAGGAAAAACCATGAACCTGCCGCTGCCGCTCGAACTGAGCAAGCCGGTCCTGCTCGCCGACGACCTCAACAGCGAGGTCCGCGCCCAGATGTGCTCGGGAACCCACTCCGGGGCCCAGTCGAAGTCGCTCAACGCACTCGGGCTCATCCAGGTCGACGCGACCGACGTCGTCGTGGACGACGTGATCGCCTAATCGGCGCCCACGGATTCCAGGGACACGAACGATGAACCTGCCTCTGCCGCTCGAGCTCACCGAGCCGGTCGCGCTGGAAGACGACCTCAACAGCCAGGTCCGCGCCCAGATGTGCTCCTGCACCTCGTCCTACGCGAAGTGCAAGACGGTCAACTTCCTGGGCGGCGTCCAGGTCGACCTGTCCGACGTCGTCGTCGACGACGTGATCGCCTAACCACGCCAACACCCCCTCAAGAGGAGGGTGAACCGGTGGAGAGCGGGGATCGCCCGATCCCCGCTCTCCCTGTGTCGAACTCGCCGAGGTGAACGCATGCCTGACACAGTCCTGATCATCACGAACGACCACGACGAGCACGCCGATGCCGTCATCGAGGAACTCACCAGACGCGAGGTACCGGTCTTCCGGTTTCACCCCGCGGACTTCCCGCACGCGTGCAGTGTGTCGATCGAGATCGAGGACGGGATCGTCCACGGCGAGCTGCGCAACAGCGACCACCGCGTGCGCTTCGACGACATCTGCGGCGCGTGGTATCGCCGTTCGGGCAACCTGTACGAGACGCGCCTGAGCATGACCTCGGAGCGGCTCGACAACTATGTCAAGACGCAGGTGCAGGCGACCGTGTCAGCGCTGTGCAGCACGTTGGACACGCTGTGGGTCAGTCATCCCCTGACGTTGCGGCGCGGGGAGGTGAAGGCGCTGCAGCTGGTCGCGGCGAGCAGGGCCGGCCTGAAGATCCCGCACACGCTCATCTCCAATGACCCGGAGCGGGCGGCGCCGTTCGTCGCGGCGCTGGGGGACGCGGAATGCGCGATCAAGCCGCTGCTGGCCGTCGGCGTCACCGATGACCAGGGCGGGTTCCGCATGCCGCTGACGGCGATGCTGCCCCGGGGGCACTCGCTCGAGTCGGTGGCGCACGCTCCCACCATCCTCCAGCCGTATGTCGACAAGGCGTTCGAGCTGCGGTGCGTGGTGATCGGGGAGCAGATCTTCGCCGCCAAGATGGACACCCAGGCGGACGAGAAGAGCCGCGTCGACTCGCGCGGCGGCGACCCGGACCACGACATCTTCGTGCTCCCGGACGAGGTGAAGTCGTCGCTGCGCCGGCTGATGGACAGCTTCGGGCTCAACTTCGCCTCCTTGGACATGATCGTCACTCCCGACGGCGAGTTCGTGTTCCTGGAGCTCAACCCGAACGGCCAGTGGCTGTGGCTGGAGCTTCAGCTCGGCCTGCCGCTGGTGGCCACCATGGCCGATCTGCTGACGAGCGACCACCCGAGCGCGGCGCGGTCCGGCGACGATGTGAAAGGTGCCTTGAGTGCGTCGTAAGCTCCGGGATGCGTGGGGCACGCTGCGGCTCCTCTATGAGATCAATCGGGCGGCCTTCCTGACGGGCGCGGTCACGAGCGTGGTCCAGTCGCTGCTGTATCCGCTCATCCTGCTCGTCGTGTGGAAGGGCTTCTCCCTCGTCCTGTCCGGCGACGACGCGTTCGCCCAGCGGGCCGCGCTGCTCCTCGGCGGGCTCTTCGTCCTGCTCGCGGTGGAGACACTGCTGCGGATCGTCAACGAGAGTGCGACGACGCTGCTCAAGGCCGAGTCGGCCCAGCAGGTGAATGCGCGGATCATGCACAAGATGTCCGAGGTGCCGTACCGGCTCTTCGAGGACAACGACTTCCAGGCACGGTACGGCCTGCTCATCAGCCAGGCGAGTTACCGGCCGGGCATGCTGGTGGACGCCTTCATCGGCAGCGTGAGCGCGCTGGTCGCGTCGATCGCCATCGCGGCCACCGTCTTCGCGCTCGCGCCACTGCTGGACGTGTTCGTGCTGCTCCTCATCCCGCTCACGATCGCCGAGACGCGCTACCACAGCCGGCTCCTGAACCTGCAGACGCACTCGGCACCGGGCCTGTTCCGCATGGTGCACCTCACGCAGAAGAGCATCGACGCCACCTGGCAGCGCGACCTCCGGGTGCACAACTCGACCATCCTCGACGACGAGTACCGCACGCTGGCTCACCAGTACGTCGGCAACCTGCGGCGCCTGCTGCACCGCTATCAGCTGATCCGCGGCGGCATCGGCATCGCCGCCGCGGCGGTGATGACGCTCGCCATGGGCGTCGTGTTCTGGTCGATCGCGCACAGCTCCGCCGGTGCCGCGCAGGCCGCGATCCTGCTCCCGGCGCTGATCATGGGGCTGAGCCAGGGCCGGGCGTTCTCCTCGTCCTGGGGCGAGCTGACGGAGTGCCTGGGCTACCTGCGGCAGGTCTTCGAGTTCCTGCACCAGTCGTTCGAGAGCCCCGCGCCGGCCGTCCCGCGGCCGGTCGCCCGCGCCTCGGCGCGGCCCGCACTGGCGACCTCCGCGCATCGGTGAGGAGTTGGTGGAGATGTCGTCTTCGGAAGTGTCGGCGGTTCACCTCCGGTCCGTGAGCTACCGCTATCCACACAGTCACAAGGGTGCGCTGTCGGATGTCTCCTACACGTTTCCCACGGGGACGACGGCCATCGTGGGGCCCAACGGCGCCGGCAAGAGCACGCTGGTGAAGTTGCTCACCGGGCTCCTCGAGCCAGCGAGCGGCGCGATCGGCGTCGAGCTGCCGGGCGGTCGCTGCCTGCCACCGGAGCAGGCGGACAAGGCCGTGCTCTTCCAGGAGCCCTCTCACCTGTATCTGACCATCCGGCAGAACGTCACGATGCGGTTCGAGCGGACGCCGGGCGAGGACGCCCGCATCCATCGTGCCCTGGACCTCGCCGGCCTCAGCGGCGTGGTGAACGGGCTCCCGGACGGGATCGACACGCTCGTCGGCGCGGGGTTCGGGGGGCAACTCGACCTGTCCGGCGGGCAGTGGCAGCGCCTGGCCCTGGCGCGGCTCATCTATCAGGACGCGCCGGTGATGATCCTCGACGAGCCGGTGGCGAGCCTCGACCCGGAGGGAGAGCGCGCGGTGTTCGAGCTCTTCGCGGAGATGGCGGCGGACAAGGTCATCGTGTTCACCACCCACCGCTACGACTCGATCCCCAAGGGCACGACGATCGTCGTCCTGGTCGACGGGCGGATCGCCGAGACGGGGACGCACGAGGACCTGTTGCAGAAGCAGCGCCACTACTGGTCGCTGTGGACGTCCGGGCGCGACCAGGCCGGCCGCAACCGGGCGGTGCACAACGGCCGCCTGCGCGCGTCGGCGTACCGGCCGTGGACGTGGGGCGGCCCGGCGGCCGCCACGCCGGAGGGCCAGAACGCCCGGCAGCGCTGGGACGGCTGGATCAACCCGGGACGCCACCATGTTCGCTGACGCCGTCGCCAGGATCGCGCGCTCGATCTTTCCCATCTTCTACGTCAATCGTGTTGACAATCTCGTCGGTGTCTGCGGCACGGGGTTCTTCGTCGGCGACGACGGGTTGTTCCTCACGTCGGATCACGTCATGGCCTCGCCGCCGCCCGGCTCGACGGCGTACTACTACGGCCGGACCCCGGACGAGGTCTGCGATCCGGCCGTCGAGCTGGAGCACGTCTGGAGCGACGCCTCACGGGACCTCTACCTCGGCCGGGTGGCCGCGGACGACCTGCCGCCGGCGGAGCTCTCCGACGCGCGCATACGCCCCGGCGACGCCGTCTGCCTCTCGGGCTATCCGATGGCCGACCTCGAGATCAGCCCGGACGGGCGCCTCAAGGGGAGCGTCCGGCGCCACTGGCAGCCGACGTTCGCCGTCGACGCCGCCGAGGTCGTGATCCAGGGCCGGACCTACAGCGGCTACATCGTCGAGCACCCCTGCTACCCGGGCATGAGCGGCGCGCCGGTGTTCGACACGGAGGGACGGGTGCGCGGGCTGATCGGCGCGAACCTCACCCGGACCATCCCGCCGCTGCCGGACGAGCTCCCGACCGTCGTGTCCAACGGCATCGTCATCGACGCCGGGCACATCCGGGCGTTCCTCGGGTCACGCCCGCGGGCGCCCCGCCGGGTCGCCTCTCCCGCCGCGTGACGCGAGCGAGCGCAGGGTCGCCACCTGCTCGCCGGTGAGCGCGAGCTCGTCGCCGACCGTGGTCAGGTAGCGGGCGACGTCGACGAGCGCGCGCCGGCAGTCGGCGGACAGCAGCGGGACGACCCGCTCCCAGAAGCTCGGCAGGGTGAGGCAGGTGAGCGTGTGCGAGCGGGTCAGCACGTCGTCGAAGACGCCCGAGACCTGCTGCAGCCGCAGGCCTTTCAGCAGCGACAGCAGGTACGTGCCGAGGTAGGCGGCGGCCGCGCGGGACGGCAGGTCGAGCAGCGGCGTGGCGGCGTAGAAGCCGCGCGACTCGATGTCGACGTCGACCGGGCGGACGCCCGCGAACGCGCGCGCGGCCGCCTCGCCCCAGCCCCACTCCATCAGCTCGACGTCCTCGGCGGGCGGGGCGGGGACGGCGTCCCACGCGCGACGGACCGCCTCCGACAGCTCCGCCGGGCTCGTCACGGGCACAGCCGGCGCTTGAGCTCGTACAGGTTGCGGATCTGCCGCTGGAGGTTGGCCAGCTCGCCCATGTGCGCGGCCTCGCGGTCGGCGCGCGTCGCGCCCTGGTTGAACCAGTCGAACTGGTCGCACCCGTCGGTCACGTACTCGCGGCGCTCGCGATCGAGCCGCTCGAGCACGCGCAGCAGCTGGTCGAGCAGGTGGCAGAAGTCCAGGCGCTCCTGGGCCGTCGCGCTGTTGTTCATCAGCTTCAGCCGCAGCGGGTCCATCTGCATGGAGATCGCCGCCGCCTCGTCCTGGGTGTTCTTGTAGGTGTCGTGCAGGTCGGCGCACTGCTGCCACAGCGCCTGCTCGGCCGCGGTGAGCCCGGTCGGCATGACGGGGCGGGGGCGCGCGGCGGTCATCGGCGCCGCGGTGGCGGTCAGCGGCGACGGGTCGAGCAGCGCGCGCACGTCGGGCGACGCGGGCGGCTGGGCGACGGGCGCGGGCTTCGTGGGCGAGATCAGGTACGCGGTGAGCAGCAGGCCGCCGGCGGCGACCAGGACGACGGCGCCGACGATCCAGCCCGGCGGGCCCGTGGCGGCCTCGACCTCGCCGGCGCCGCCCGCCTCCAGCACGAGCAGCCCCTCGCCGGCGGCCGCGAGCGAGTCGGCGAGGGTCGCGCCCTCGACGACGGTGGTGGTGGCCACGGGCACCGATTCGGTCGCGAGCAGACCCTCCGCGGTGGCGATCCCCTGGCTCTGCAGCGCCTCGGTGGCGAGCAGCCCCTCCGGCACGGTGTAGCCGCTGGAGACGAAGCCGGGCGAGAGCGCCAGCGCGTACGTGGCGTCGGCCTGCAGCGAGGACGCAGCCGGCGTCGCCATGCTGACCGCCGCGGCGCTCACCTGCCCCGGGACGGCCGCGCACACCTCCTGTCGCTGGAGCACTGCCCGCGCCAGCGCGATCCGCGCGAGCTCGCCGGAGACGGCCGCGTCGCCGGCCAGCCGCTTGCGCCGGCACTCGTCGCATTCCTGCTGCCCGGGCGGCACGATCCCGCCGCACGGGCAGCGCCGCTCGACCCGCGCCACCGCGCGCGGCCCGCGCGACATCGCGGCCGAGACCGCGGCGTTGCCGGCGCTGCGCTGGAGCGCCAGCACGCTCGCGCGGGGCCAGGCCGAGCTTGCCGCCGGCGAGGCGGGCACCGGCAGCGGCGGCTCGCGCTCGAGCCGCTGCTCGAGGTCCATCTCCGCCATCGCCGCCACATGCGCACCGTAACCGCCGGCGGAGCCCGCCGTCCAGGGTCCGGCTAGCTCCCCGGCTGCACGAGCCCGGACTCGTAGGCGAGCACGACCGCCTGGACGCGATCGCGCAGCCCGAGCTTGGTGAGGATCCGGCTGACGTGGGTCTTGACCGTCGGCTCGCTGAGGTAGAGCTCGCCGGCGATCTCGGCGTTGGAGCGCCCGCGGGCCACGAGCCCGAGCACCTCGCGCTCGCGGGCGGTCAGCTCGCCGAGCGCGGCCGGCGCGGCGGAGCCCACGCGTGGGCGGCGGACGTAGTCCTCGATCATCCGGCGGACGATCTCGGGGGCGAGCAGCGCGTCGCCGGCGGCGACCGTGCGCACCGCGGCGGCCAGCTCACGCGCCGGCGCGGTCTTGAGCAGGAAGCCGCCCGCGCCCGCGCGCAGCGCCTCGTAGACGTACTCGTCGTGGTCGAACGTGGTGAGGATGAGCACCCGCGCGCGTACGCGGGCGTCGGCGAGCAGCCGCCGGGTGGCCTCGATCCCGTCGACCCGGGGCATCCGGACGTCCATCAGCACGACATCGGGGGCCGTGCGCAGCGCCGCCTCGTAGGCCTCGGCGCCGTCGGCCGCCTCGCCCACGACCTCGATGTCGTCGTGGCCCTCGAGGATCGACCGGAAGCCGCCGCGGACCAGCGCCTGGTCGTCGGCGAGCAGGACGCGGATCACGGCGCGGCCTCGACCGGCAGCCGCGCCCGCACCCGGAAGCCGCCGTGCGGTGCGGGGCCCGCGTCGAGCTCGCCGCCGTAGAGCGCCGCCCGCTCGCGCATGCCGATCAGCCCGTGGCCGCGGCCGTTGACGCTGCCGCCGTGGCCGTCGTCGACGACCTCGATCTCCAGCGCCTGCGCGCCGTAGCGCAGCGACACGGTGGCGCTCGCCGCGCCGGCGTGCTTGAGGGCGTTGGTCAGCGCCTCTTGGACGATGCGGTAGCCCGCGAGCTCGATGCCCGGCGGCAGCGGGCGGGGTGCGCCCTGGACGTCGAGGCGCACCGGCAGCCCGGCGGCGCCCATCTGCGCGACGAGCTCGTCCAGCTCGGCCGTGCCGGGCTGCGGCGTGAGCGCCGGGGTGGCGTGCTCGCCGCGCAGCAGGCCGAGCATGCGGCGCAGCTCGGCCACGGCCTCGCGGCCGGTGTCCTGGATGGCCTGGAGCGGCTCGCTCGCCCGCCGCGGGTCGCGCTCGAGCAGGTTCTCCGCGGCGCCCGCCTGCACGACCATCACGGTCACGCAGTGCCCGACGATGTCGTGCAGCTCGCGGGCGATCCGCTCGCGCTCGTCGGCCACCGCGGTGCGCACGGACGCGTCGCGCTCGGCCTCGTGGCGGTGCTCGCGGGCGCGCAGCGCGCGGCCGGCCGCCAGCGCGGTGCAGAACGGCACCCAGATGAACGGGATGTTCGCGGCGGTGCCGCTGACCGGCACGCGCAGCTCGACGATCACGAGCGCGGCGGCGAGGGCGCCGGCGCCGGCCGCGGCCGCCCGCGCGGGGGCGTGGCGGGCCACGGAGTAGCCGGCGACGAGCAGCGGCAGGAAGTCGCCCCACAGCTGGATCGTGAGCACGGTCACCAGCTCGGGCGCGCCGGCGGCGGCGGCGACGATGCCCGCGCAGGCCAGCGGCGCGCGCCGGCGCAGCGCGAGCGCGAGCGTGGCGACGGCCGTCACCGCGGCGGTGGCCGCCTGCGGTCCGTAGTGGGTCGCACCCTCGATGTTCAGCCACAGGTCGAGCTGCGCGAAGACGGTGACCACCAGCGCGAACGCGCCGTCGCGGAGGTCATCGCGCTTCATGGCGCCGACCGTACCGTCCCGCGCGGGGGCGGTCGTCATCCCGGAGGATCACGGCCGTCATCCCGGGGGATCACACGGTCGCGCCGCCGGACCGACGACACGGCGGCCGGCCGCCGCGAGCATCGCCGGCATGACCAACCTCCACTCCCGGCTCGCCGGCTCCGCGCTCGTCGCCGGCGGCGCGCTCGCGATCGCCGGCTACCTCCTCGCCGGCACGCTGACCGGCGGCTCCGGCGACGCCCACTTCACCGACCCGCTCTGGCAGCCGCTCTACGCGATCGCGCTCGCCGGCAACCTCCTCGTAGTGCTCGGCTTCCCGGCGGTATTGATCGCCCAGGACGGCCGCCATCCGCGGCTGACCGCCGTGGGCTACGCCGGGACGCTCGCCGCGCTGCTCATGCTCAACCTCGGCGAGGGCGTCATCGAGGGGTTCGTCAAGCCGTACCTGGTGACCCACGGGGGCATCCCCAAGATCGAGCCGGCCGGCTTCGTGGCCTGGCAGGCGGTCGCGCTGCTCTGTGCGCTCGCCGGCCTGGTCTGCCTCGGCCTGGCGGTCCTGCGCGCGGGGACGCTGCCGCGCTGGGTCGGTGGCCTGCTCATCGCCTCGGCGTGCCTCAGCTTCGCCGTCAGCGGGCTCCCCGGTCCGCTCGCCGAGCTGGGCGACGACTGCCTCATGGTCGCGCTGATCGCGACCGGGCTGCGCGTTCGCGGACCATCCCCCACACGTCGGCCACAGGTCCGAGGTGCCGCAGCTTCTCGGGGTTGATCACCGAACGGATCGCGAGAACGCGATCGTCATAGATCTCGATCACGAGAACATTCACGATCTCGTTCTCAGGAGTGCGCACAATCACGCCTGGCTGGCCGTTGACCTCGCGGCGCTCGAGGCGCAGCTTCAGCTCGCCGATCTGGTGGCCGAGGCCGGCCAGCAGCTTCGCGACGCGGTCCGGGCCCGCGATCGGCTTCGACCACTGGGGCGCCTTGCCGCCGCCGTCGCCCTGGACGACCACGTCCGGGGCGACGAGCGCCATCAGGCCGTCGACGTCGCCCGCCGACAACGCGGCGAAGAAGCGGCCGGCGAGCGCTTCGCGCTGCGCGCGCGAGGCGGCGAAGCGCGGGCGGTCCTCCGCCACGCGCCGGCGGGCGCGCACGGCCAGCTGGCGGCACGCCTCGGCGGAGCGGCCGACGATCTCCGCGATCTCGCCGAAGCCGTAGGAGAAGACGTCGTGCAATAGGAACACGGCCCGCTCGACCGGGCCGAGGCGCTCGAGCACGAGCAGGAACGCCATCGACACCTCGTCCGAGCGCTCGGCCACGCCGGCCGGGTCCGCCTCGCCCTCGTCGGTCAGCAGCGGCTCGGGCAGCCACTGGCCGACGTAGGTCTCCCGGCGTGCGCGGGCGGACTTGAGCTCGTCGATCGCCAGCCGCGTCACCGTCGCGGACAGGTACGCCTTCGGCGCCTCGATGCGCGTGCCGTCGTCCAGCGCGCGCTGGTAGCGCAGGAACGCCTCCTGGACGAGGTCCTCGGCCTCGCTGACGCTGCCCAGCATGCGGTAGGCGATGGAGAACAGCAGCGGCCGCAGCCGGGTGAACGCGTCGGCGGCGGTCTCGTTCATGCCCGGGCGGGCTCCGGCACGGGGTCGAAGAGCGCGTGGCGGAATCCCTCGCGCCAGCTCGGCCAGATCGGCTCCCAGCCGAAATGGGCCTTGAAGCGCGCGTTGCTCGCGCCGCGGCCCTCGGTCATCCAGCGCACCGGCACCTCGCCGGCGACGATACGCGCCAGCCACGCCGGGACGCGGCGCGGCGGCTTCGCGCCCACCGCCTCCGCCAGCGCGGGGAGCCAGACCGCGGTTGGCGCGGGGTCGTCGTCGACGACGTTGTAGACGCCGCTGCCGCCCTGCTCGGCCGCGACGATCGCCGCGGTGGCCGCGTCGTCGAGGTGGGTGAACGACCACACGCCGCCGGCGTCGCCCACGAGCGGGAACTTCCGCGCCTTCACGAGCGCCACGAGGTCGTCCGAGCCGCCCGGCCCGTACAACGCGCCGTAGCGCAGCACGATGCCGTCGAGCGGCGCCCGCGGCACGGCGGTCTCGATGAACCGGATCGCGGCCAGCGACTCGCGCTGCCACTTCAGCGGCTCGGGGTCCAGCGGGTCGGCCTCGGTCTTCACCGGCCCGCCCGTGCGCGCGTTGTTCCAGCCGACGAAGCTCTGCACGACCACGCGCTTGACCCCAGTGGCCTGCGCGGCCGCCAGCAGGTTCTCCGTCCCGCGGGTGCGCAGCGCGTTCGTGCGCGCGAACCAGGAGTCGAAGCGCCGCATGTCCGGCTTGCCCGCCAGCGCCGTCATCTGGTGGACGATCGCGTCCGGCTCGGCGCGCGCCACCGCCTCGCCGATGCCCGCGGCGTCGAGGCCGTCGACGACCACCGCCTCCGCGCCCAGCGCCTCGAGGGCCCGGGCCTTGTCCTGGCTGCGTGTCGTGCCGACGACGCTGTGACCGCGCTCCAGCAGCCGCGGCACCAGCCGCCGGCCGACCGCGCCCGTCGCTCCCGCCACGAAGATCCGCATGATTGCTCCCTGTTCGGTCATGTCGGGCTCGTAGACGAGACGGCGCGGCGGGGCGTGACAGTTGCGGGGGCGGGGCGCCGTTCCGGGGCCGGCGAACTGCCTGCTGGGTAAGGGGTGAGGGAGCCTCTGCCGCGCATGATCGATCGCCGTCGTAAGCGAACCGATCATGATCGACCGCGAATGCGAAACACCGGAAACACGTGGGGCTGGTTAGTCGCTCTATACGCGACTAACCAGCCCCACCTCACGGCGGGCGCCCCAGAACCGATCACCGGCCCGCCCGGGCGCCCCGGAGGGACCACTTCCCTACCCAGCGCAGTTCGCCGAGGCAACGAGGCGCGGGGGACGACGGGGCGACGGGGCGCCGGGGTCGGCGGCCGCCTGCCACCCGGGCGACCGCCGCGCTTGACACACGCGCGACCGAGGCGTATACACCGCCGCGGCGGGTTGCTGACAGCGTTGTCATGACAACGTTGTCAGTCGAGGATTCGAGGATTCGAGGACTCGAGGACTCGGGGACCCGCGAGCTGGGAACCGAAGAGCGGAAACGCAGGGGAAGGCGGAGAGACGTATGAGGCTCACACGGGGGTACGGGCGGGCGGCGGCGGCGGCCGCGGCGGGGCTGCTGGCGCTGGTGGTGCCGGCACAGGCGCGGGCCGCCGCGCCGCCGCCGCGGGGGCAGGCGTCGCCGGCGGCGCTGGTGAACCCGATCGTGGGCACCTCCGGGGCGGTCGACACGTTCCCCGGGCCCGACATGCCGTTCGGGATGATCCAGTGGAGCCCCGACACGGCGCCGCAGCGCCCGGCCGGCGGCGGCTACGAGTACGACTCCAGCCGGATCCGCGGGTTCAGCCTCACGCACATCAGCGGCCCGGGCTGCGGCGCGTATGGCGACGTCCCGATCCTGCCGACGGTCGGCGCGCTGCCTGACGACGCGAGCGGCGCGACCGCGCCGTTCAGCCATGACTCAGAGACCGCGCACGCCGGCTACTACGAGGTGACCACCGGCAGCGGCGCCGACGCGGTCACCACGGAGCTCACGACGGCCCTGCGCGCCGGCGTGGCCCGGTTCACGTTCCCGGCCGGCAAGCAGTCGAACCTGCTGTTCAAGCTCGCGGGCACGGCCTCGCAGGTCGACGGCACGAGCGCGCAGGTGGTGGGCGACGACGAGCTGACCGGCTCGGTGACCGCCGGCCACTTCTGCGGCGCGGGCGACCAGCGCGACTACAC
>JAICUS010000010.1 GCA_025935735.1 Solirubrobacteraceae bacterium
CTGCCGCACGTCGTCGTCGCCACCCTGGAGTTCGACCCGGTCGACGACGTGCTGCTCGCCGGCACCCTCGGCCGCGGCGCCTGGAAGCTGGCCAACGCCAAGGACACCGACGTCCCGCCGGGGATCCTCGCCCTCACGGGCGGCCACGGCACGACCGGGGCGAAGGTGACCGTCAAGGGTGCCTGGGAGGACCCGGACCGCGTCCGGCTGGACCGCGTCACCGGCAGGATCTCCTTCGGCGATCGCACCGGCACGCACGCCCTGACCCTGCAGCCGAACGGGCGGTTCACCGCCACGCACACGTACACGGCCGCCGGCAAGATGGCGGTGACGGTGACGCTGACCGACGTGCCGGGCGCCCAGACGACCCGGACCGTCACCGAGACGATCGACGCCTGACGGGGGCGCCGCCGAGTCTGCGCGCCCCGACGCTGCCAGACTCCGTCCCATGCCCCCAGCAGCGCGCCGGCGCAAGGCGGCGGTGGAGGAGGTCAGCGCGGAATCGGCCGCGCTGTGGGCCGGCATCGAGTCCGAATCGTCGCGCCGGCTGCTGCTCTCCGCGCTGGCGGCGTTCGCCCGCCACGGCTTCGAGGCGGCCACGACGCGCGAGATCGCGGAAGGCGCCGGCATGAGCCCGGCGGCCGTGTACGTCCACTACAGGGCGAAGAGCGATCTGCTGCACGAGATCAGCCGCATCGGCCACCAGTCCGTGCTGGCGGAGGTGGAGCGGGCCTTGCGCGACGCTCCGGCGGATCCCGGGCTGCGGGTGCAGCGGTTCGTCGCGGCGTTCGCGAAGTGGCACGCGGATCACCACGTCGTCGCACGCGTGATCCAGTACGAGCTGAAGTCGCTGCCGCCGCGGCAGTTCCGGCAGATCGCCAAGCTGCGCAAGCGCTTCGAGGAGCTGCTCGCGGCCGAGCTGCGGGCGGGCGCCGAGGCCGGGGCGTTCGCCGTCCCCGAGCTCGAGGCCACGACGCTGGCGATCCTGTCGCTGTGCATCGACCTCGCGCGCTGGTATCACCCCGCGGCGGACCACAAGACGTCCGACGAGGTCGGCCGGTTGTACGCCGGCCTGGTCGGGCGCATGCTCGCCGCCGGCTGACTAAGCGCTTGCTTAGTCGCCGCGGCTATGCTGGTGGCCCGACGAGAAGGGAGGAGCTGCATGGAGATCTCATGCGCGTTTCCGACGACGCTGGAGTCGCACGAGCACATCGCTCTGGCGGAGGAGCTCGGGTACGAGCGGGCGTGGCTGTACGACACGCCGCAGCAGAGCCCGGACGTCTGGATGATGCTCGCGCTCGCGGCGCAGCGCACCGAGCGGATCGGCCTCGGCCCCGGGGTGCTGGTGCCGAGCCTGCGCCACCCGATGGTCAACGCGGCGGCGACCGCGGCGCTCGCCGCGCTGGCGCCCGGCCGCGTGGTGGTCGCGTTCGGCACGGGGTTCACCGGGCGCCGGGCGATGGGCTACCGGGCGATCCCGTGGGCGTACATGGACCGCTACATCCGGGCCTACCGCGGGCTGCTGCGCGGCGAGACGGTCGAGTGGGAGGGCGCGCGGATGCGGATGCTGCACCCGGACGGCCACGCCGCGCCGCGGCCGGTCGACGTGCCGATCATCGTCGGCGCGCTGGGGCCCAAGGGCGCCGCGGTCGCCCGCGAGCTGGGCGACGGCCTGTACATCACGCTGGCGATGCCCGAGTTCGCCAAGGAGTTCGCCTGGGTGTCGTTCCTGTTCTGGGGGACGGTCCTGGAGGAGGGCGAGGCGCCCGACGCCGAGCGCGTGCGCGCCACCGCGGGGCCGGGGCTCGCGCTCGCCTATCACGGGGCCTACGAGTTCGGCACCCCGCTGGAGGATCTGCCGGGCGGCGCGGAGTGGCGCGCGGTCGTCGAGCGCGTGCCGGCCGAGGAGCGCCACCTGCTCGTGCACTCGCGGCACTGCGTCGGGCTCAACGACGCCGACGCGGCGGCGTGGGACGCCGGCGGGCACGCGATGCTCGAGCAGGCGACGATGAGCGGCACCGCCGGCCGGCTGAGCAGCCGGCTCGCGGAGCTGGCCGGCCACGGCGTGACCGAGCTGGTCTTCCAGCCGTGCGGGCCGGACGTCCGGCGCGAGCTCGAGGCGTTCATGGACACGGCGCGGACGGCGGTGGCGGCATGACCGAGCTCACCCCGTTCTTCGCGGGCGGGACCTACTTCGAGTGCCCGCGCTGGCACGACGGCCGCTGGTGGGCCTCGGACTTCTACCGCTACGCGGTGTTCCGCTACGACGCGGATGGGCGCGAGGAGAAGGTCGTGGAGGTCGAGGGCCAGCCGTCGGGGCTCGGCTGGCTGCCGGACGGCGACCTGCTGGTCGTGTCGATGAAGGACCGCCGCGTGCTGCGGCGCGCCTCCGACGGCACCGTCAGCGAGCACGCCGACGTCTCGGCGCTCGCGTCCGGCCACCTCAACGACATGATCGTCGACCGCGCCGGCCACGCCTACGCGGGCAACTTCGGCTTCGACCTGATGGGCGGCGGCCGGCCGGAGGTCGCCACGCTCGTCCGCATCGACCCCGACGGCACCGCGACCGTCGCCGCCGAGGACCTGTGGTTCCCGAACGGCATGGTGATCACCGACGACGGCACGCTGATCGTCGCCGAGACGTTCGCCGCGCGGTTCACCGCGTTCCGGATCGCGGACGACGGCGCGCTGGCCGACCGCCGCGTCTGGGCGCAGGTCGAGCCGTCGCCCGCGCCGGGCGAGACCGAGGCGATGCTCGGCGCCGTCACCTTCGGTCCCGACGGCTGCGCGCTCGACGCCGAGGGCCACGTGTGGGCGGCGAACGCGCTCGGCGGCGTGCTCTGCCGCGTCGCTCCCGGCGGGCGGATCGTCGACGAGATCGCCGCCCCCGGCGGGCTCGGCGTGTTCGCCTGCGGGCTGGGCGGCGAGGACGGCCGCACGCTCATGGCCTGCGCCGCCCCGGACTTCGACGAGCACGCACGCAAGGCGGCCCGCGAGGCCGTCCTGCTGACCGCGACGGTGGAGGTGCCGCGGGCCGGGCTGCCCTGAGACGATCCCGCCGCGCGGCCGCGGAGCCGCTCTCACGACCGGATGCCGCCCGTCGTGGGAAGGTATGCGGCGTGCTCACCGATCGTGTAGCAGGCCTCACCCTCGAGCAGAAGGTGAGGCTGCTCACCGGGGCCGACTCCTGGTCGCTGTATCCCGAGCCCGCCGTGGGCCTGCGCCGGCTCGTCGTCTCCGACGGTCCGGCGGGGGTGCGCGGCGAGACCTGGGACGAGCGCGACACGTCGGCCAACGTACCCTCGCCGACCGCGCTGGCCGCCACCTGGGACGAGGCGCTGGTGCAGCGGCTCGGCGGCCTGCTGGCCTATGAGGCGCGGCGCAAGGGCGTCGACGTGCTGCTCGCGCCCACGGTCAACCTGCACCGCACGCCGTACGGCGGTCGCCACTTCGAGTGCTTCAGCGAGGACCCGCTGCTCACGGGGCGGATCGGCGTCGCCTACGTGCGCGGGCTGCAGGAGCACGGCGTCGGCGCCACGGTGAAGCACTTCGTGGCCAACGACTCCGAGACGAGCCGGATGACGCTGAACGCGCTGGTGAGCGAGCGCGCGCTGCGCGAGCTCTACCTGGCGCCGTTCGACGCGATCGTCAATGACGGCGGCGTCTGGGCGGTGATGGCCGCCTACAACGGCGTCAACGGGCCGACGATGACCGAGTCGCCGCTGCTGCGCGAGGTCCTGCACGAGGAATGGGGCTGGGACGGGCTGGTGATGTCGGACTGGTTCGCCACCCGCTCGACCGTGGAGGCGGGCCGCGCGGCGCTCGACCTCGCCATGCCCGGCCCGATGAGCCCGTGGGGCGACGCGCTGGTGGCCGCCGTGCGCGACGGCCGGGTCGACGAGGCGGCGGTCGACGACAAGGTCGCGCGCATCCTGCGCCTGGCCGAGCGCGTCGGCGCGCTGGACGGCGCCGCGCCGGCCGCGCCGCCGGAGTACGACGACGAGACGATCTCCGCCGAGCTGCGCCGCGTCGCCGCGGCCGGCTTCGTGCTCGCCCGCAACGAGGCGCTGCTGCCGCTGGACGCCGGCGCGCTGCAGCGCGTGGCCGTGCTCGGGCCCAACGCCGCGGTCGCCCGCACGCTGGGAGGCGGCAGCGCGACGGTCTTCGCGCCCTACACGGTCTCGCCGCTCGACGGCCTGCGGGCCGCGCTCGGCGGCGCCGAGGTGACGACCGCCCCCGGCGTGCTGGCCACGCCGCGCATCCCGGTGGCCGCGAAGCCCTGGGTCGACGGCTGCGAGGTGCGCTTCCTGGCCGCCGACGGCAGCGTGCTCGCCTCCGAGCAGCGGCGCGGCTGCGCGTTCAACTGGATGGGCGCCTACGGGCGCGGCGTGGACGCCGGGCAGCTGGCCACGATCGAGGTGCACGCGGTGCTGCGGGCCACCGAGGCCGGCACCTACACGGTCGCGGTGTCCGGCGTCGGCCGCTACCGGCTGAGCGTCGACGGCGAGGAGGCCTTCGCCGGCGAGATCGCGCTCGCCCCCGGCGCCGACGTCGTCGAGGCGCTGATGATCCCGCCGCAGCGCACCGTGCAGCTGGAGCTCGCCGCGGGAGCGCACGCGCACATCGTGCTCGCGCACGCGGCCGGCTCGATGGACACGGGCATCCCGGACTTCGCCGGCGCGAGCTTCCAGCTCAACGTCCTGGCGCCCTACGCCGGCGACGACGCCGAGCTCGAGCGCGCGGTCGGGCTCGCCCGGGAGGCCGACGTGGCGGTGGTCGTGGTGGGCACGACCGAGGAGGTGGAGAGCGAGGGGTTCGACCGCGCCTCGCTGGCGCTGCCGGGCCGCCAGGACGAGCTCGTCCGGCGCGTGGCGCAGGCCAACCCGCGGACCGTCGTGGTGGTCAACGCGGGCGCGCCCGTCCTGCTGCCCTGGGCCGACGACGTGGCGGCCGTGCTGCTCGCCTGGTTCCCGGGGCAGGAGTTCGGCACCGCGCTGGCCGACGTGCTGCTCGGCGCGCTCGAGCCCGGCGGCCGGCTGCCGACGACCTGGCCGCTGACCGAGGCCGGGCTCCCGTCCACGCAGCCCGTCGACGGTGTGGTCCGCTACGCGGAGGACATCTACGTCGGCTACCGCTCGCCCGACCGCGACGCGCGCTACGTGTTCGGCCACGGGCTGGGCTACACGACCTGGGAGTACGTGTCGCTGGAGGCGGGCGACGGGGCGGCCGCCGTCCGTGTGCGCAACACCGGCGAGCGGCCCGGTCGCGAGGTCGTGCAGATCTACGCGTCCCGGCCGGACAGCGCCGTCGACCGGCCGGCGCGCTGGCTCGTCGGCTTCGCCACCGTCGACGCGGACCCGGGCGAGGAGGTCGCGGTGACCGTACCGATCGCCCGCCGCGCGCTGGAGCACTGGGACGGCGGCTGGCGGCTCGAGCCGGGTGAGTTCGCCCTGGCCGCCGGGTCCTCGCTCGCGGCGCTGTCGCTCACCGCCCGGCTCGCGATGGCATGACGCCCGCGGCGCGGTAGCCGGGCGACGCGACGTCGGGGATGCGCAGGCTCGTGGCCAGGTTCGCGTAGCGCTGGAGGGTGATGCGGCCCAGGCCGCCGGGCGAGCGGTCCTCGTTCCAGACGGCGATCGCCAGCGTGTTCCTCCCGTTCGCCCGCACGATCCCGGCCGGCAGCGGGAACGAGCGCTGCGGGCCGACGGCGTCGACGTAGCGGCCGATCAGCCAGCCGTTGACGAAGATCAGCGCCCGGTAGCGGCGGCGGTGCGAGTCGGCGATGTGGATCCCGAGCGGCACGTCGTGGCCCCGCGGGACGTGGAGCGCGAACGTCGTGCGGAACCAGGACTCGCCGGGCGCCGCGAGATGGTGGGGGAGGCGCACCCGCCGCCAGGAGCGGTCGGGGTAGCCGGGCAGCGCCCAGCCGCGGCGCTCGCCGTAGAGGCCGCCGGCGTTCATCGGGCCGCGCACGGGGTCCGCGAGGTCCTCGCCGCCGCGGTTGCCCTGGATGCGCCAGCTCAGCGCGGCGCCGGAGCCGAGGATCTGCGCGCCGGTGAGCCCCCGCGGCTGCTTGTGCGCGTCGTCGGCGGTGAAGTCCTCGTCGTGGCCCATGTTCTCGACCATCACCGAGAGCACGTTGTCGCGCCCCGGCAGCAGGCTCCCGCCCGGGAACGCGAACTGGTGCTCGCGAGCGTCCGAGGACCCGAGGAAGCGGCCGTTCAGCCACGCGCCGTAGACGCCCGCGCGGCCGGTGAGCGCGGACAGGCGCACGCCCGGCTCGCCGCCCTGTGCCGTGAAGTGGCCGCGGTACCAGACGTCGCCGTGGTGGAAGCCGTAGTCGTCGGCATACAGCACGCCCTTGTCGGCGCGCCGCCAGCCGCCGTCGTCGAACCCGGGCCTGGCCTCCGGGCTGCCGCGGCGATAGCGCCAGCCGCGCAGCGCCGGCAGCGCGACCGGCGCGGGCCCTGCCAGCCGCCCGCGCAGCGCGCCGCCGGCGACCCGCCGCGTGGCCACCGGGCGGCCGTTCCAGGTCACCGCGGTCACGGCCGGCGGCGCGAACACGGTGAGCGCGCAGCCGGAGTCCGTGTCGCCGGTCAGCGCGAGCACGCGGCCGCGCAGCGCGGCGGTGCGCACGAGCTCCGGGCCGCGCACGAGCGCCGGCCCCGGGCGCCAGAACCGCGCCGCGACCGCGTCGGTGGCCAGCAGCAGCTCGAGCGGCCGCCCCCGCGCCGGCGCGATCGCCACCTCCGCCAAGCCGCGGTGCACGTAGTCGAGCCGCAGGTCGTGCCGGCCGGCGTCCCAGCGCACGCGCACGTGGCCGGCGCGCACGCTCACCCTCGGCCGCGCCGGGTAGCGCAGGACGGTCTCGCCGTCCTGGCCGGCGCGCCCGTAGAACAGCGCCACGTCGCGGCCGCCGATCGCCGCGTGCGTCATCAGCTCCGACGTCGAGTACCGCAGCCGCTGCCCGTCCATGGCGTAGTCCGCGAGCAGCAGCTTCGCGTCGCGCCCGGCGAGCGTGATCGCCGTGCCCGGCTGCTGCGGCACGCGGGGGTAGCCGGCGATGGCGATGCGCGTGCGGTCGGTGGCGGTCGAGCGGCTGTCGGCGTGGCGCAGCTCGTAGAAGCGCGTGTGGTCGTCCGGGTTCTCCCGCGCCGCGACGCGGACCGCGGGGTTGCTCGCGGACGCTGCGGGCACGCGGACGGTCTTGGTCAGCGGCGCCACGGACGCGACCATCAGCCCGAGCCGCTTCATCTCGTCGTACTTGGGCGTGAGCTCGCGGTCCTCCTGGATCGCCGCGCCGTAGTCGTAGGAGCTGTACACGCGCGAGGGCGTGGGCAGCCACCCCCAGGACGTCCCGCCGTAGGCCATGTAGAAGCTCTGCAGCGTCGCCCCGTCGATGAGGTTCTCCTTGTAGAAGACGCGCTCGAAGTCCGGGCCGGTGAGCCTGCGGCACTTCGCATAGCCCGGCCCGCCCCAGGGGTCGAACGCGCCGCCCTGGAACTCCGGCGCGAAGATCGGCGCGTCCGCGCGCAGCCGCGGCAGCCGAATGACGGAGCGCCAGCGCGCCGGGTTCGAGCAGTCGAAGCCCTGCGGGTAGCTGTCCTGGCCGGGGAGGTCGACCGCGCCGGGCCCGGTGGCCCACGTGGAGGGGCCGCAGCAGTGGTTGGCGCTCAGCGGCACCGCGATCCCGTCCGCCCGCGCCTGGCGCTCCAGATCGCGCATGTAAACAGGATCGCCGACAGAACCGTTCTCGTTCTCGATCTGGTAGACGATGACGGTCCCGGTCCCGTTCGTGATCTGGTGGCGGGCGATGATCGGGTCGATGTGGCGCAGCCACTCGCGGTACGCGGCGGTGTAGTCCGGCGCGCTGGAGCGGGCGCGGCCCTTCTGCGTGACCAGCCAGCCCGGGAAGCCGCCGGCGTCGGTCTCGGCGTTGATGTACGGCCCGGGCCGGGCGATCACGTAGATGCCCACCTTGGCGGCGAGGTCGAGCAGCCGGTCGACGTCGCGCACGCCGGTGAAGTCGTACACGCCCGGCTTGGGCGAGTGGTAGCCCCAGTCGAAGTAGATCGACGTCGCGTTGTAGCCCGCCGCCTTGAGCTTCTGCAGCACGTCCAGCCAGGCGCCGGGACTGGGGAGCCGCCAGTAGTGGAACTCGCCCGACCACACGTACAGGCGCCGTCCGTCGATTTTCAGCGAATAGCGGTCATACGTGACCGTGTGGCCCGCCGGGCGGTCCGGGGTGGGAGTGGGTCGCGCGTCGCCCACGACCAGCGCCGCGAGCGCGCACGCGGCGGCGACCGCGGACAACCACCGGACACCGGCCATCGGCGCTCGAACATAGAGGACGAGCGCACCGCCTGGAGCGCCCCCGGCGGTCCGGGGACGTACCGGCGGCGCACCGGACGCCCCGTCCCGGTATATACCCAGAGAGAGTCGGAAGGCGGAGGAGCGTGGGAGCAGCAGGTGAGGCCTCGGCGAGCGTCCCGCTCGCCGATCAGCAGGACCGCCTCGCGGGCCTTGCCCCGCGGGTCCTGTACGGGGTCGCGTACTACGCGGAGTACCAGCCCTACGACCGGCTGGAGCGCGACCTCGACCTGATGGCGCAGGCCGGGCTCAGCGTCATACGCGTGGGCGAGTCCGTGTGGTCGACCTGGGAGCCCGAGGACGGCCGCTTCGAGCTCGACTGGCTCGAGCCCGTGCTCGACGGCGCGCAATCGCGCGGCATCGCGGTCGTGCTCGGCACGCCGACGTACGCAATTCCGCCGTGGCTCGCGCGAAAATATCCCGAGATCACGGCAGAACGACGCACCGGAGCGCGGATCCCCTACGGCCACCGCCAGGACGCCGACTACTCGCACGCGGCGTTCCGCTGGCACGCGGACCGGATCACGCGCCACGTCGTCGGCCGCTACGCAGCGCACCCCGCGGTGATCGGCTACCAGGTCGACAACGAGCCGGGCATGGAGCTCTTCCACAACCGGGCGGCGTTCCACGGCTTCGTCGACGCGCTGCGCGAGCGCTACGGCGACGTCGCCACGCTGAACGAGCGCTGGGGCCTCGTGTACTGGTCGCACCGGCTCACCCGCTGGGACGAGCTGTGGCCGCCGGACGGCAACACCGTGCCCTCCTACGACCTCGCCTGGCGGCGCCACCAGTCCGAGCTCACCACCCGCTTCATCGCCGAGCAGGCGGACATCGTGCGCGAGCTCGCCCGGCCCGACCAGTTCGTCACGACCTGCATGGCGCTGGGCCGGCCGGCGTTCGACCCCGCCGACCTCAACCGCGCGCTGGACATCGCGGCGGTCAACCCGTACTACCCGATGCAGGACGCGCTGACGATGCCCGAGCCGCCGCCCGCGGCGGCGCGCAGCCGCCTGGAGTGGTCGGAGCTGTCGGGCGCGTGGGCGATCCACCTGCTGGCCGACATGACCCGCGGCGCGCGCGACGCGCCGTTCCTGGTGACCGAGACCAACGCGCTGGCCATCGGCGGCTCGCACTCCAACTACCCCGCCTACGACGGCCAGTGGCGCCAGGCCGCGTGGGCGCTCGTGGCGCGCGGCGCCCGGATGGTCGAGTACTGGCACTGGCACTCGATCCACTTCGGCCACGAGACGTACTGGCTCGGCGTGCTCAACCACGACGGCGAGCCCGGCCGCTGCTACGCCGAGGTCGCCCGGATCGCGGGGGAGCTGCGGCGCGCCGGCACCGCCGTCGTCGACCTCGTGCCGGACGCCGACGTGGCGCTGCTGTACTCGCGGCCGTCCCGCTGGGCGCTGGAGTTCCACCCGCCGCTGGCCGACCCGGGCGGCGTCGCGCCGGACCGCAACTCCTACGAGCGCATCTTCACCCGCTTCTACGAGGGGCTCTTCGGCGCCGGCATGCAGGCCGACGTCGTCTACGCGCAGCAGTGGGGCGGCGACCCCGAGCGGCTCGTGGCCCGCTGGCCGGTGCTGGTCGCGCCGGCGCTCTACGTCGCCGACGACGCGCTCCTCGCCGCGCTGGACGCGTACGCGCAGGCCGGCGGGCACCTCGTGCTCTCCTTCCGCGGCGCCTACGCCACCGAGGAGGCCCGGCCCCGGCCCGCGGTCATGCCCGGCCCGCTGCGCGCGGCCGTCGGGGCGAGCTATGGCGAGTACACCAACCTCGCCGCCGATGTCCCCGTCCGTGGCGGCTCCGGGTTCGAGCCGCCGCCGGGGGCGAGCGCGACGGCCTGGGCCGACGCGCTGGAGCCCGAGGGGGCGGACACGCTCGTGCACTACGCGCACCCGCACCTCGGGCGCTGGGCCGCGGTGACGACGCAGACGCGGGGACGCGGGCGCGTGACCTACGTGGGCACGCTGCCCGACCGGGCGCTGGCCGTGGCGCTCGCCCGCTGGCTACGGCCCGCGGAGGACACCTGGGCGGCGCGCCCGAAAACGGTCACGGTGACCGGCGCGCGCAATCGGGAGGGGGAACGCCTGCGGTTCGTGTCGAACTGGTCCTGGGAGCCCGCACGGGTCCCGGTTCCGGCGGCCATGAAGGACCTGCTGTCCGAGCGGAGCGTCCCGGCGGGCGCCGAGCTGGAGCTGACGGCATGGGACGTCCGGGTGCTCGTCGAGCAGCCCGGGGAGGAGAACAACCAGGGGAGGAGCTGATGAGGAACAGCTCACATCGCGTGACGGCGCTCGCACTGGCGGCGTGCCTGTCATTGGCATCGGTCGTCGCAGCCTGCGGCGGGGGAGGTGGCTCGAGCGGCAACAGCGGCAGCTCGGGCGGCAGCTCCACCAAGAAGGTCGACATGGCGGCCGCGCTCAAGAAGCCGGCCAACATCACGGTGTGGGCGTGGACGCCCGGCACCGCCGATGCCGTGAAGGCGTTCGAGCAGAAGTACCCGAACATCAAGGTCAACCTGCAGAACGTCGGCCAGGGGCCGCCGCACTACCGCAAGCTGCGCACCGCGCTGCAGTCGGGCAAGGGCCTGCCGGACGTGGCTCAGATGGAGTTCCAGTACATCCCGAGCTACACACTGACCAAGAGCCTGCTCGACCTCACGCCATACCTGCCGTCGAACTTCCTGTCCAACTATCCCGAGTGGATCCAGAAGCAGATCAACCTCAACGGCGCGACCTACGGCGTGCCGTGGGACAGCGGTCCGCTGGCGTTCATCTACCGCAAGGACCTCCTGGACAAGGCGGGCATCAAGACGCCGATCGCCACGTGGGACGACTTCGCCAAGGCCGCGGTCAAGTACCACCAGGCCGATCCGAAGTCGTATCTGGTCAACCTGCCGGGCGCGCAGACCGGCCAGTGGCTGGCGCTGTTCTGGCAGAACGGCGCGCACCCGTTCACCAGCGACCCGAACAACATGAAGGTCGACCTGACGAGCCCGCAGGTCAAGCAGGTCACCCAGTACTGGGACAAGCTGTTCGCGAACGGCTCGATCTCGCACGACCCCGACTTCACGGACGCCTGGTACCAGGGGTTCGCGAAGGGCAAGTACGCGGGCTGGCTGTCCGCGGCCTGGGGCCCGATCTTCCTGCAGACCTACACCAAGAGCTCCAAGGGTCAGTGGCGCGCCCAGCCGCTGCCGGTGTGGAACGCGGGGGACAAGACCTCGGCGAACTGGGGTGGCTCGACGCTCGCCGTCATGAAGGCCAGCAAGTACCCGGCGGCAGCGACCGAGTTCGCCCGCTTCATCCTGACGGACCCGAAGCTCCAGCAGATGTGGGCGTATCAGCGCTTCCTGTTCCCGACGCTGAACTCGATGCTCAACAACTCCGCCTGGCAGAACAAGGCCTATCCGTTCTACGGCGGCCAGGCGGTGAACAAGGTCTACGCCGACATGGCGAGCCTGGTCGACAAGAACTGGCAGTGGCCGCCGATCTTCGATTACGTGGCCACCCAGGGCGACGACATCAAGGGCAAGTCGGTCGACGCGGGCAAGGGTGCGACGGCCGCCCTGCAGCCGTGGCAGAACGCCGTCGTCAACTACGCCAAGCAGCAGGGGCTGACCGTCCAAGGTCAGTAGGACCACCGCCCGCCCGTCCCGCCGTTCGCGGCGGGGCGGGCCGGGTGGGAGGCTTCTCACGCCATGACCGAAGCAACCGTCACCTCCGTCAATACCACCACCCGGCGCGTGCCGGGCGGCCGGGCCAAGGCGCATCGGCACGGCCTCGCGGGGTTCCTGTTCACCCTGCCGTTCATGGTGCTGTTCCTCGCGTTCTTCATCGCACCGTTGATCTACGCGGCCTATCTGAGCCTGTACCGCCAGCAACTCATCGGCGGGAACTCGTTCGTCGGCCTGCAGAACTACGCGGATGGCCTGAAGGACTCCGCGTTCCTGCACGGCGTGGGGCGCGTCGCGCTCTACATGGTCGTGCAGGTGCCGATCATGCTGTTCCTGGCGCTCGTGTTCGCGCTGATCCTCGACTCCGGCCGGACGTGGCTGGGCAAGGTGTTCCGGGTCGGCTTCTTCGTCCCCTACGCCGTGCCCACCGTCATCGCCGCGCTCATGTGGGGCTTCCTGTACGGCCGCGACTTCGGGCCGTTCGCGGACGTGGCGAACAAGATCGGCGTGTCGCCGCCCAACTTCCTGGGGTCCAGCACGATGCTGTGGTCGATCGCCAACGTCGCCACGTGGACGTGGACCGGCTACAACATGATCATCTTCTACGCGGCGCTGCGCGCCATCCCGGCCGAGCTGTATGAGGCGGCAGCGGTGGACGGCGCGGGGCCGGTGCGCACCGCGCGTTACATCAAGCTGCCGCTGCTCCGGCCGGCGCTGCTGCTGACCACGATCTTCTCGGTGATCGGCTCCTTCCAGCTGTTCGCCGAGCCGCAGATCTTCTACGCGATCGCGCCGCAGGTGATCGGCAAGTCGTACACGCCGAACCTGTACGTGTACAACCTCGCCTTCGACGACCAGCGGCTCAACTACGCGGCCGCGCTGTCGTTCCTGCTCGGGGCCGTGGTGTTCGTCGTGTCGTTCGCCGTGATGTACCTGTCCCGCCGGCAGGAGAAGTGGTCATGACCGCCGTCCCGACCGCCACCCCCGACCGCGTCGCCCCCGAGGCGACGACCAAGGTGCGCCGGCGGCGCGCGGGCATCGCGCCGGGGACCGGGCACGCCGTCGTGCCGACGCTGTTCATGCTGGCGTTCCTGGTCTACTTCCTGATGCCGCTGTTCTGGCTGTTCGTCTCGTCCACCAAGTCGCTGACGGACCTGTTCGACTCCTTCGGCCTGTGGTTCCGGGGGTTCCACCTCGGCCAGAACATCAGCGACACGTTCTCCAAGGACGGCGGCGTGTTCCTGACGTGGGTCCGGAACACGGCGGTGTACTCGATCGTCAGCGCCGGCGGGGCCGCGCTGCTGGCCGCGATGGCCGGTTACGGCTTCGCCAAGTTCCGCTTCCGCGGCAAGAACCTGCTGTTCTGGTTCGTGCTCGGGTCGGTGATGGTGCCGCAGACGGCGCTGGCCATCCCGACGTACCTGCTGTTCAGCAAGGTCGGGCTGATCAACAACCCGCTGTCGTTCATCCTGCCGTCGCTGGTGAGCCCGTTCGGGATCTACCTGATGCGCATCTACGCCGAGTCGGCGGTGCCGTCGGAGCTGATCGAGGCGGCGCGGATCGACGGCGCCGGCGAGTGGATGATCTTCCGGCGGATCGCGTTCCGGCTGCTCGCCCCCGGCTTCGTGACGGTCCTGCTGTTCACGTTCGTGGCGACGTGGAACAACTACTTCCTGCCGCTGGTGCTGTTCTCCGACGAGAAGTGGTATCCGCTGACCGTCGGCCTGGCGCAGTGGAACGCGCAGGCGACCGCGGGCGGCGGCGCGACCGCGGCGTTCAACCTGGTGATCACCGGCGCGCTGATCTCGGTGGTGCCGCTGATCATCGCGTTCCTGTTCCTGCAGCGCTACTGGCAGAGCGGGCTGTCCACCGGCAGCGTGAAGGGCTGACGCGTTTCGTGAACGGCCGGCTCACTCCGGCCGGCCGTTCGCCCGCGTCACCTCGCCGTACCAGCGCGCGCTGTCCTTCGGCGTGCGCTCGAGCGTCTCGTAGTCGACGTGGATGAGCCCGAAGCGCTTGGCGTAGCCCAGCGCCCACTCGAAGTTGTCCAGCAGCGACCAGACGAAGTAGCCGCGCAGGTCGACGCCATCGGCGATCGCCCGGTGCGCGGCGCGGAAGTGGGCGTCGAGGTACTCGATCCGCTGCGGGTCGTGGACCTGGCCGTCCGGGCCCTTCTCGTCCGCGAACGCCGCGCCGTTCTCGGTGACGTAGAGCGGCGTCCCGGGGTAGTCGCGGGCGACCCGGGTCAGGATGTCGTAGAGGCCGCCGGCGTCGATCTCCCAGCCCATCTCGGTCCGCGGCAGGCCGCGCGACACCTTCTCGATGTCCTCCTGGCCCACCCATTCCGAGGGCCGGTCGCCCGCTCCGGCGCGCACGACGGTGCGGAAGTAGTAGTTGACGCCCAGGAAGTCGAGCGGCACGTGGATGCGCTGCTCGTCGCCCGCTCGGATGTGCGCGCCGTCGCTGACCGCGCGCACGTCCTCCAGCACGTCGGCGGGGTAGGCGCCGCGCAGCAGCGGGTCGAGGAAGATGCGGTTGGAGAGCCCGTCGCCGCGGCGCGCGGCGTCCTGGTCGGCGGGGTCGTCGCTCGCCGCGTCGACCGGATGGAGGTTCAGCGTGATGCCGTACCGGCAGTCCCCGTCGTCCTGCGCGCGCATCGCCTCGATCGCCAGGCCGTGGCCGAGCATGAGGTGGTGCGCCGCGCGCAGCGCCGCCTCGCCGTCGATCAGGCCCGGGGCGTGGCGGCCGGTGGCGTGGCCGACGAACGCGGCCACCCACGGCTCGTTGAGCGTCGTCCAGTGCTTGACGCGGTCGCGCAGCCGCGCGTGGACCGCGGCCGCGTACTCGGCGAAGCGCTCGGCGGTGTCGCGCGCCGGCCAGCCGCCGCGGTCCTGCAGGACCTGGGGGAGGTCCCAGTGGTAGAGGGTCACCCACGGCTGGATGCCCTTGGCCAGCAGCGCGTCGATGAGCCGCGAGTAGAAGTCCAGGCCGGCCTCGTTGATCGTCCCGCCGCCGTCGGGCGCCAACCGCGGCCAGGCGAGCGAGAAGCGGTACCAGCCGACGCCGAGGGAGGCCATCAGGTCGACGTCCTCCGCGTAGCGGTGGTAGTGGTCGTCCGCCACGTCGCCGGTGTCGCCGTCGCGGACCTTGCCGGGCGTGTGCGAGAACGTGTCCCAGATCGACGGCGCCCGGCCGTCCTCCGCGACCGCCCCCTCGATCTGATAGCTCGCCGTCGCGGTGCCCCAGGCGAATCCCTCGGGGAACTGCACGGCGCGCGATGTTAACGTGCCGGCGTGCGCCTCGCCTCGCCGCTGCCGCCGACGTGGGACTCGCCGGGCGGCTGGATCGACGCGCTGCGGCGGCACGGGTTCCGCGCGGCGTACTGGCCGCTGCCGGATGACGCCGGCGGCGATGTGGTGGACGCCTACGCGTCGGCGGCTCGCGCGGCGGGCATCGTGATCGCCGAGATCGGCGCCTGGCACGCGAACCCGCTCAGCCCCGACGACGCGACCCGGGCGCGCGGGGTTGAGCGCTGCCGCGCGCAGCTGGCGCTGGCCGAGCGGGTCGGCGCCCGCTGCTGCGTCAACGTCGCCGGCTCGCGCGGCGACGCGTGGGACGCGCCGCACCCGGACAACCTGAGCGCGGACACGTTCGCGCTGATCGTCGACA
The DNA here is from genome assembly GCA_025935735.1 of Solirubrobacteraceae bacterium. The sequence continues at coordinate 15,722 of JAICUS010000010.1, forward strand.
CGGTGCGCGAGATCCTCGACGCCGTGCAGCCGGCGCGGACCTACTTCACGCTCGAGCCCATGCCCTGGACGCTGCCGGACTCGCCCGACAGCTACCTCGCGCTGCTGCGGGCGATCGACCGGCCGCGCTTCGCCGCCCACCTCGACCCGGTCAACTTCGTCAACTCGCCGGCGAAGCTCTATGACAACGCGGCGCTGCTGCGCGAGTGCGTCGCCAAGCTCGGCCCGCACATCCGCAGCGTGCACGCCAAGGACATCGCGCTCGAGCCGCGGCTGACCGTGCACCTGCAGGAGGTGCGCCCCGGCCTCGGCGTGCTCGACTTCCGCGTGCTCCTGACCGAGCTGGACCGGCTCGACCCAGACACGCCGGTCCTCGTCGAGCACCTGGGCAGCGACGCCGACTACGCGGCGGCGGTCGCGCATATCCGCGGCGTCGCCGGCGCGCTCGGCGTCGACGTGTGAGTCAGCAGATCGTGCCGCGCTTGGCCGCCAGCCCGTGGCCGACGGGATCCTCGCCGTGCTCGCCGCGGACCCAGCGCTCGTCGACCGGCGCGTCGGCGCGCTGGTAGCGGCTGTCGGTGGAGAGCCGCAGCGTGCTCGACTCGTTGTCGGTCCCCGCGTGGACGGTGCGCATGGTGAAGACGAGCACGTCGCCCATCTTGTACTCGGGCGCGGTCAGCCAGCGACCGCCCCACTCCTCGCGCAGCGCGACGGCGTCGTCGGAGATCTCGCCGCCCCAGTCCCGGCCGGGCGCGGGGTCCTCCCAGTGCTCCCAGTGCATCGCGCCGGTCCGCACCGCCTCGGCGTTGGGGCCGTTCTCGCAGTAGGTGTCGACGTCCTGGGCGAGATAGCCGGCGAGCCGCATCGGCGAGACGCGGTGCGAGCCCTCGAGGATCAGCAGGCCGCCGCCGCCGAGCGCGATGTCACCGAACGGCGTCCAGCAGGTGAGGACGTCGGGCGTGCCGCGGCCCATGAACACGAGGTCGCAGTGCGGGTGGGTGACCGGGTCGCCGGAGGCCTGCGCGCGCAGCCAGATGAAGTCGTAGGAGCGCACCGCGCCCTCGAGCAGGCCGGCGAAGAAGCCGTGCATGCGCTCGCCCTGCAGCACGGACCGCATCCGCTCGCTGCGCATCGGATAGTCCTGCGTCAGCCCGTCGGCCTCGAGCAGCTCCTCTCGGGCGGCGCGCACGGCCTCGCGGTCGAGGAGGCCGGGCACGAACAGGTAGCCGTCCTCGGCGAGCCGCGCGCGGTGCGCGGCCGGGTCCCCGGGCGCGGTGGGGCGCAGGTGGCCGAACGCCTCCGGCGCGGCGTCGAGGCGGCGTCCGCCGGCGGCGGGGGCGGCGATGAGGTCGGCACGCATGGTTGGATCCTGCCCGATGCGGCCCGGCCTGTGCTCCGTGACCCTGCGCGGCCACTCTGTGGAGGAGGTCGTGGAGGTCGCCGCGGGTGCGGGCCTGGCCGCGATCGAGTGGGGCGCGGACGTCCACGTCCCGCCGGGCGACGACGCGGCCGCCGACGCCGCGCGGGCGGCCGGCGAGCGCGCCGGCGTCGCCGTAGCGTCGTACGGCTCCTACTTCCGCGCGGGCGACGATCCGGTCTCCGCGTTCGGACCGGTGGTGGAGACCGCGCGGCGTCTCGGTGCGCCGCGCGTGCGGGTGTGGGCGGGCAGCACGGCGTCGGCGGAGGCGGACGCCCGGCGGCGCGCGGAGGTCGCCGACGGGCTGCGGGCGGCGGCGGAGCTCGCGGCGCCGATCGAGGTGGCGCTCGAGTTCCACGGCGGCACGCTGACCGACGACGCCGGCTCGACCCTGGATCTGCTCGACGCCGTGCCGGCCCTGCGGACGTACTGGCAGCCGCCGCAGGGGCCGGCGGACGAAGACGCGCTGGCGGGGCTGCGTCAGGTCCTGCCGCGCGTGGTCGCGCTGCACGTCTTCTCGTGGTGGCCGCGGGACGAGCGGCGGCCGCTCGCCGCCCGGAGCGACTTGTGGCGGCAGGCGCTCGCGCTGGCCGGCGACGTCGACGCGCTGCTCGAGTTCGTGCCCGGCGACGACCCCGCGGCGGTCGCCCGCGACGCCGAGACGCTGCGACGGCTGGCGTGACCGTGCGGCGCCCGCGCACCGTGCTGGCGATGTCGGCCGTGGCGCGCGACCGGCTGTTCACGCCGGCCTCGCTGGCCCGGCTGCGCGAGGTGGCGGATGTCGACACCGGCGCCGCGCCGCCCGAGCTTCCCGCCGACGTCGAGGTGCTGCTGACCGGCTGGGGCTGCCCGCCGATCGACGCGGCGTTGCTCGCCGCCGCGCCGCGCCTGCGCGCGATCGTCCACGCCGCCGGCAGCGCCCGCGCCCACGTCACGCCGGCCTGCTGGGAGCGCGGCATCCTCGTCTCGACCGCCGCCGCGGCGAATGCGCAGCCCGTGGCCGAGTTCACGCTGGCCGCGATCCTGCTCGCCAACAAGGGCGTGCTCGCCGCCGCGCGCGACTACCGGGAGCGGCGCGCACGGATCGACGCGCTCGCCGAGTACCCGGAGATCGGCAACCGCGACAAGACCGCCGGGCTCGTCGGCGCGTCGCGGGTCGGCCGCCGCGTGATCGAGCTGCTGCGGCCATTCGAGCTGCGCGTGGTCGTCGCCGACCCGTTCCTGGACGACGCCGAGGCGGCCCGGCTCGGCGTGGAGCTCCGCGAGCTCGACGCGCTGCTCGCCGAGTCCGACGTCGTCAGCCTCCACGCGCCGTCGCTGCCCGCGACCCACCACATGATCGACCGCCGGCGCCTGGCGCTGCTGCGCGACGGCGCCGCGCTCATCAACACCGCCCGCGGAGCGCTCGTGGACCACGACGCCCTCACCGCCGAGCTGCGGTCCGGCCGCCTCGCCGCCGTCCTCGACGTGACCGAGCCCGAGCCGCTGCCCCCGGACTCCCCGCTGTTCACGCTGCCCAACGTCGTGCTCACGCCGCACATCGCCGGCGCGCTGGGCACCGAGGTCACCCGCCTCGGCGACGCCGCCATCGACGAGCTGGCGCGCTACGCGGCCGGCCTGCCGTTCGCCCATCCGCTGCGCGCCGAGGACCTCGACCGGGTCGCCTGACCCTCGTGGCATCTGTGACGTAACTCCTACTTCGCGCCCGTGGGCGCCGGTATGCTCGGCCCAAGACCTGCAGCTGCCCGAGGCGAGGTGCTGGAGTGGACCGTGCGACCGTTTCGCAGTCGGACCCCTCACCGGTCGACGGAGACGTCGAGCGGCTCAGGAGAGATCTCGCCGACGCGACCGAGCAGCAGGCGGCGACCAGCGAGATCCTGCGGGCCATCGGGCGCTCGGAGTCCGAGCTCGAGCCGGTGTTCGAGATGGTGCTCCGCCACGCCGTGCGGCTGGGTCGCGCCGACGCGGGCCTGGTCTTCCGGCTCGAGGACGGCCTGTACCGCGTCGCCGTGGCGCGCGGCGGCTCGGACGAGTACCGCCGCTACCTGCAACGCCGTCCGGTCCCACAGGACATCGGCACGCTGGTCGGGCGCGTGGGGCTGGAGCGCCGGATCGTGCAGATCGAGGACGCCGCCGTGGACCCGCGCTACCAGTGGCACGAGGCGCGCGAGCTCGGCGGCTTCCACACGCTGCTCGGCGTGCCGATGATCGCCGACGACCGGGTGCTCGGCGTCATCGTCGTGTGGCGCGCGAAGGTCGATCCCTTCGACGACCGCACGATCGAGCTGATGACCTCGTTCGCCTCCCAGGGCGTGATCGCCATCCAGAACGTGCAGCTGTTCCAGGAGCTGCAGCAGCGCACCCGGCAGCTCGGCCGCTCGGTCGACGAGCTGCACGCGCTCGGGGAGATCAGCCAGGCGGTCAGCTCGAGCCTCGACCTCGACACCGTGCTCACGACCATCGTCACGCGCGCCGCCGACCTCTCGCGCGCGGACGGCGGCTCGATCTTCGAGTACGACCCGTCGACGTGCGAGTTCGCGCTGCGGACGTGCTCGGGCACGAGCGCGGAGCTCGTGGAGGCGCTGCGCAGCGTGCGGTTCGACGTCGAAGAGACGTTCATGGGCGAAGCCGCGCGAATGGGCCAGGCGCGGCAGGCGCCGGACCTGGACGCCGAGCCGCCGGACCCGCACGTCAACGTGCTCCGCCGGCACGGCTGGCGTTCACTCGTGGCCGTCCCGCTGCTGCGCGAGGACGAGATCGTCGGCGCGCTGATCGTACGCCGCAAGCGCAAGGGCGCGCTGTCGCCGGAGACGGTCGCGCTGCTGGAGACGCTGGCGAGCCAGTCGGCGGTGGCGATCCACAACGCCCGCATGTTCCGCGAGCTCGAGCGCAAGTCGCACGAGCTCGAGGTCGCGAGCCGGCACAAGTCCGAGTTCCTGGCGAGCATGTCGCACGAGCTGCGGACGCCGCTGAACGCCGTGATCGGGTTCTCCGACGTCCTGCTGGACCGCATGTTCGGCGAGCTCAACGAGCGCCAGGACGAGTACGTGCGCGACATCCGCAACTCCGGCCGCCACCTGCTCGACCTGATCAACGAGATCCTCGACCTCTCCAAGGTCGAGGCGGGCCGCATGGAGCTCGACCTGGACGCGGTGGCGCTCGACGAGCTGCTGGAGCGCGGCGTCGCGATGGTGCGCGAGCGCGCTGCCGGCCACGGCATCGCGGTGACCGTCGACGTCGAGCCGGAGCTCGGCGTGGCCCACGGCGACGAGCTGAAGCTCCGGCAGGTGGTGGTCAACCTCCTCAGCAACGCGGTCAAGTTCACGCCGGACGGCGGCTCGGTGACCGTCACGGCCCGGCGCGCCGGCAACGAGGCGCACGTCAGCGTGCGCGACACCGGCATCGGCATCGCCGAGGGCGAGCAGGACCAGATCTTCGCGGCCTTCCAGCGCGGCGGCCGCGAGGTCCGCCAGAGCACCGAGGGCACCGGCCTCGGCCTGACGCTGTCGCGGCGGATCGTCGAGCTGCACGGCGGGCGGATGTGGATGGAGAGCGCGCTCGGGGCCGGCAGCACGTTCTCGTTCTCGGTCCCGCTGCTCGACGAGCCGGCTCCGCCGGGTCCCGCCGCCGAGGCGCCCGGGGGCGTGCTCGTGGTCGACGACGACCGCAGCTCCGCGGACCTCCTGCGCGTCTTCCTGGAGAGCGCGGGCTATCGCGTCACCGTGGCCGGCGACGGTGCCGAGGGCCTGGCGCTCGCCCGGCGCCTGGAGCCGGCGGCCGTGATCCTCGACATCCTGCTGCCGAAGCTCAGCGGCTGGGACGTGATCGCCGAGCTCAAGAGCGATCCGGCGACCGCGTCCGTGCCGGTGGTGATCGTCTCGATGGTGGACGAGCACGGCGCGGGCTTCGCGCTCGGCGCCAGCGAGTACCTGGTCAAGCCGGTCGACCGCGACCGCCTGCTCGACGCGGTGTCGCACTGCGTGCGCCCGCCCGGCGATGCGCGCACCGCGGTGGCCATCGACGACGATCCGGTCGACCTCGCACTGCTCGAGGCCGTCCTCGCGCCGGACGGCTGGCGCGTCGTCCGCGCGACCGGGGGCGAGGAGGGCGTGCGCGCCGTGCGCCGCGAGCGGCCGGCCGTCGTGCTGCTCGACCTGCTGATGCCGGACGTCGACGGCTTCGCCGTGGTCGAGCAGCTGCGCGCCGATCCGGAGGTCGGCGACGTGCCGATCGTCGTGCTGACGTCGAAGGACATGACCCGCGCGGACCACGAGCGGCTCGCCGGGCAGATCAGCTTCCTGGCCCAGAAGGGCGCCTATCAACACGCCGCGCTGGCGGACCTCGTGGGTCGGGTCGCCGGCGCGCGCGACACCGGCAGCAAGGAGTCGACATGACCCGGAAAGGCGTCGTCCTGATCATCGAGGACAACGAGCGCAACCGCAGGCTGGCGCGCGACATCCTCAGCCACGCGGGCTTCGAGACCCTCGAGGCCGCCTCCGCCGAGGCCGGGCTCGAGCTCGCGGCGGCCCACTGTCCCGGCGTCGTGCTGATGGACGTCCAGCTCCCGGGGATCGACGGGGTGCAGGCGCTGCAGCGGCTCCGCTCGGACCCCGCGACGGCCGGCATCCCGGTGATCGCGGTCACGGCGTTCGCGATGAAGGCGGACCGGGAGCGGTTCCTGGCCGTGGGCTTCGATGGCTACGTCGAGAAGCCGCTCGACATCCGGGAGTTCCCGCGGCAGGTCGCGGCGGCGCTGGCGGGAGCGCCGGCATGAGCGACGCCGCCACGATCCTCGTCGTCGACGACCTGCCGCAGAACGTGCGGCTGCTCGAGGCGATCCTCGCGCCGCGCGGCTACGCCGTGCTGGCCGCGAGCTCCGGTCGCGAGGCGCTCGAGCGGGTCGCCGCCGAGCCCGTGGACCTGGTCCTGCTCGACATCCTCATGCCGGAGATGGACGGCTACGCGGTCTGCCGGGCGCTGCGCGAGGACACGGCCACGAGCTTCTTGCCGGTGGTGATGATCACGGCGAGCGGCGAGCAGGAGAAGGTCGCCGCGATCGAGGCGGGCGCCGACGACTTCATCGCCAAGCCGTTCGACCGGGCCGAGCTGCTGGCCCGGGTGCACTCGCTGTTGCGCATCAAGCGCTACCACGACACGATCGAGGCGCAGTCCGCCGAGCTCGCGGCGTGGAACCGCGAGCTCGAGCAGCGCGTCCGCGAGCAGGTCGACGCCATCGAGCGGATGGGGCGGATGCGGCGCTTCCTGTCGCCGCAGCTCGCCGAGCTGGTCGTCTCGTCCGGGGACGAGTCGTTCCTGCAGAGCCACCGGCGCGAGATCACGGTCGTCTTCTGCGACCTGCGCGGCTTCACGAGCTTCGCGGAGACCGTCGAGCCCGAGGACGTCATGGCCGTGCTGTCCGAGTACCACGCCGCGCTCGGCGACCTCGTGCACCGCTTCGACGGCACGCTCGAGCGCTTCACCGGCGACGGCCTGATGGTCATCTTCAACGACCCGCTCGACTGCCCGGACGCGCCGGAGCGCGCCGTGCGGATGGCGCTGGCCATGCGCGGCCGGGTGGCGGAGCTCGCGGAGGGCTGGCGCCGCCGGGGCTATGACCTCGACTTCGGCGTCGGGATCGCCCAAGGCCACGCCACGCTCGGGCAGATCGGCTTCGAGGGCCGGTCCGACTACACCGCGATCGGGAGCGTGACGAACCTCGCGGCCCGCCTGTGCGCGAACGCCGAGCGGCGGCAGATCCTCATCAGCCAGCGCGTCTTCTCGGCGATCGAGGACATCGTGGTGGTCGACGCGCTCGGCGGGTTGCCGCTGCGCGGCTTCTCCAAGCCCACCCCCGCGTACAACGTGGTCGGGCTAGACGAGGCGAGGGCGCGGGCATGACCGGGCTGCTCCAGGAGGCGCCGCGGCTGAGCGACCTCAGCGAGAGCGAGCGCGGCGCCCGGTTCGCCCGGCTGCAGGAGCGCCTCGTGCCGGTGTGGGCGGCGATGCGCCTCAACCAGCCGGGCGAGTCGATCGTCGTCGTGCCGTCGGTCGCGCCGGACGCGACACAGACGGGGACGGTGCTGCAGGCGCTCGAGGAGCGGATGCTGTTCCTGCTGCTGCTGTTGCGCAAGCCGCGCATGCGGGTCATCTACGTCACCGGGCGGCCCGTGCCGGAGAGCGTCGTGCAGTACTACCTCGCGCTCCTGCCGGGCGTGATCCCGCACCAGGCCCGGGCGCGGCTGCACATGGTGGCCACGCACGACGGGCGCGCCCGCTCGCTGGTGGAGAAGCTGCTCGAGCGCCCCCGCGTGCTGGCGCAGATCCGGGCGCTGATCCCCGATCCCGTCCGCAGCCACCTCGTTCCCTACACGACCTCGGCGCACGAGCGCGATCTCGCCCTCAGCCTGGGGATCCCGCTCTACGGCGCCGATCCCGCGCACCTCCCGTTCGGCACCAAGACCGGCTGCCGGCGGCTGTTCGCCGAGGCGGACGTCGTTCACCCGATCGGCTACGAGGATCTCCACGACGCGGACGCCGTGGTCGACGCGCTCGCCCGTATGCGCGCGGCGCGGCCGGCGGTCGCGACCGCGATCGTCAAGCTCAACGAGGGCGTCGCCGGCCGGGGCAACGCGGTCGTCGACCTGCGCGACCTGCCCGCGCCGGGCGCCGCCGAGGAGCGGCCGCAGCTCGCCCGCCGCCTGGAGGCGATGGCGTTCGAGCACCCCGACGTGCGGCTCGAGTCCTACCTCGGGCAGCTCGCGCGGGACGGCGGGATCGTCGAGGAGCGGGTGGGCGGCGTGGAGGTCCGCAGCCCGAGCGTGCAGCTGCGCGTGACGCCGCTGGGCGAGGTCGAGCTCCTGTCGACGCACGACCAGCTGCTGGGCGGCCCGAGCGGCCAGACGTACCTGGGCTGCCGCTTCCCGGCCGACTTCGGCTACGCCCGCGCGATCACCCGCGAGGCGGCCAAGATCGGGGAGCGCCTCGCGCGGGCGGGCGTCATCGGCCGCTTCGCGGTCGACTTCGTGGTGGTCCGCGACGCTCACGGCGGCTGGAGCACGTACGCGATCGAGCTCAACCTGCGCAAGGGCGGGACCACGCACCCGTTTCTCACGCTCCAGTTCCTCACCGACGGCGAGTACGACCCGGGGACCGCGCTGTTCGTCGCGCCGAGCGGACGCGAGAAGCACCTCGTCGCCACCGACCATCTGGAGGACGAGCGGCTGCGCGGCCTCACGCTCGACGATCTCTTCGACGTCGCGGTGCGCCATCGCCTGCACTTCGACCAGGCGCGCCAGACGGGCGTCGTCTTCCACATGATGAGCGGGCTCGCGGAGCTCGGCCGTGTCGGCTTCACCGCGGTGGGCGACAGCCGCGAGCAGGCCGACGCGACATACCGCCTGGCCGAGCGCATCCTCCACGAGGAGGCGGGGCCGGCGCCCGAGCCGCCGCTGCCGCCGCTCTGACGGAGCCGTCGTGACGACCAGCCGGATCCTCCTCGACGTGGCGGTCATCCTGGCCGCCGCATGGGTGGGCGGCGCCGCGTTCGAGCGGGTCGGGCAACCGCGCGTGATCGGCGAGATCGTCGCGGGGGTCGCGCTCGGGCCGACCGTCCTGGGCGCCCTGCCGGGGGATCCGTCCGCCGGCCTCTTCCCGGCCGACGCCCGCCAGGTGCTCGTGCTGATCGGCCAGGTGGGCCTGGCGACGTTCATGTTCACGGTCGGCTGGGACCTCGACCTGCGCGTCGCCCGCCGGCGGTCGCGCGCCGCGGCGCTCGTCTCGGTCGCCTCGATCGCGCTGCCGTTCGCGCTGGGGGTGGCGCTGGCGGCGTACCTGCACCCCGGCCACGACACCGTGGGAGGGCGGCACGTCCCGTTCGGGCCGTTCGCGCTGTTCCTGGGCGCCGCGCTGTCGCTGACCGCGTTCCCGGTGCTCGCGCGGATCCTGCGCGAGCGGCGGCTGGCCGGGACGCCGCTCGGCGCGCTCGTCCTCACGGCCGCGTCGATCGACGACGTGATCGGCTGGAGCCTGCTCGCCGTGGCCCTGGTCGTCCTCCAGGCCGGCAGCGCCTGGGACTACATCCGCATGGTGCTCGAATGCGCGGCCTTCGTCGCGGCGGTGGTCGTGGTCGTCCGGCCCCTCCTGCTGCGGCTCCGGCGCCAGGAGCTCGTCCTGCCGGTCGCCCTCCTGGGCGCATACGCCACCGACGCGATCGGCATCCACGCCGTCTTCGGTGCGTTCCTGATCGGTGCCGCGATGCCGCGCCCGCAGGACGCGGCCGCGCGCGACCGGTTCGTCCCGCTGGTCGCCGTGCTGGCCCCCGTGTACTTCGTCATGTCCGGCATGAGCGTGGACGTCCTCGGGCTGCATGCCGGGGACGCCGGTGCGTTCGTGCTGATCCTGGCCACGGCGTGCGCCGGGAAGTTCGTGGGGGCCTACAGCGGCGCCCGGCTCGCGCGCATCGGCGCCCACGAGGCGGCCACGGTCGGCGTGCTCATGAACACGCGCGGCCTGATCGAGATCGTGCTGCTCACCGTCGGGCACGAGCAGGGCCTGATCGACGACCGCCTGTTCACGCTGTTCGCGCTGATGGCGATCCTGACGACCCTGATCACCGCGCCGGCGCTCGCGGCGCTCCGGCGTGCCGGTCCTCAGGCCGGCTCCGGCTCCTGCACGGCGTGCGACGCGGTGAGCGTGAGCGCGCCGCCGCCCGCGACCAGGCCGACGACCACCGCGAGCACGCCGTATGCCGGAGCCGCCGACGTCGGCGGCTAGCCTGCTGCTCCTGGCGAGCTCCAATCGCTCTAATGTCCGGGGCGTGGCCGATCTCGATGCGATCCGGCGTGAGCTCGAGGCGCACCGCGACGAGAGCCGCGAGCGCATCGCGAATCTCGCCAAGCGCCCCGAGCGCGGGACGGCGCAGGGCTTCGGCAAGCGGATCGGGGACGGCACGGTCGAGGCGATCAGCCGGCTGACCGAGATCGGGGTGGGCACCGTGCTGGAGGTCGATCTGGAGCGCACGGAGCGTGCGCTGGCCAAGCTCGACGAAGGCACGTATGGGCTGTGCGACGCGTGCGGGAAGCCGATCGCGCCCAAGCGGCTGCAGGCGATGCCCAACGTGGTGCTGTGCATCGAGTGCGCGGCCGCCCAGCCCCGGGCGGTCGCCCCGCGCCGACGGTGACGCCGAGTCTCGGAGGGCATGAAGCGGAGCAGCACCGCAGTGCGGCGTGCGTCGGTACGCCGAGCACGCCGCCCCAACGTCGCCGGCTCAAGAAGCGGACCCGTTATGGGCCGAGATCGACGCGGTCGAGCTCGGCGTCCGGCCAGCGGATCTCGACCGTCGCCTCGTCGTGGACGGAGACAGCGACCGTGCCCGGAGCCTCGGCGCGCGTGAGCGTGACGAGCGCCGCGTAGACGTGGCCGGCGCGCACCGCGCCGGTCGTCTCGGCCACCGGGATCCAGGCGGGATCGCCGAACGCGTCCGTGCCGTGCGTGGGCAGGCAGCGGACGACGTCGAGCCCAGCGAGCGGCGTCAGCGTGCTGGTCACGCCGTCGGACCGGCGGACGCGGCCCGGGCCGGCGGGCTCGCCGGCGAGGGCGTAGCCGCCGATGCGCAATCGCAGTGGTGCGTCGGTCCGGGCCAGCCGGACCTCCCAGGGGCCGTGGAGCGCCGATGCGGTGGTCACCCGGGAACCGTCCACGCGGAAGCGCGACATCGCCACCCGGGGGCCGAGCGCGAGCGTCTCCATCGGCCCGCGCTGCGACGGCCGGCCGTGCGCGTCGAGCAGCGCCACGTGCGAGTCGACCGGGTCGCCGCTCACCTGCGGCGCGGCGTGGGTCGCGTACGCGTGGCGCGCGTAGAACGGGTCGTCCGGCGCGACCGCGGCGTCCGTGGCGAACCTGGCGCCGCGTCCGTCCAGCCAGTCGATCGCGCCCCGGGTCGTCCCGTGGTTCGTCACCCGGACGATCCCGTCGGCCGTGGTCCCGGAGACGAGCCAGCCCGGCGGGCGCACCACGCGCTCGACGTCGTGCTCGTCCAGCTCGAGCGGCTCCTCGACCGCCGCCCACACCGGGTGGTCCGGCGCCAGGACGAGGCCCGCGAACCCCTTGGCCGCCCAGTACGGCGAGCCCGGGCCGGAGTAGGTCTGGCGGATCCCCGGGAACGCGCCGTGCCAGCCGAGCGGGAGCAGCCCGCGGGCGTCCAGGCAGCCGTGCGAGAGGAAGTGGCGCAGCACCCCGCTGGCGAGCCGGCGCGTGCGGCCGGGCGAGACCCCGTCGACGCCGAAGACCGCGCCCGTCCAGAACGGCGCGAGCATCGCGAAGCGATAGGTCAGCGAGCGGCCCTGGAGCAGCGGCGCGCCGTCGGTGCCCACGAGGTGCTGCGCGTCGGCGAGGAACAGCGCCAGCCGCTCGCGGTAGCGCTCGGGCGGCGGCTCGCCGGCGATCCGCGACAGCCAGAGCGGATAGAAGTGCAGCGCCCAGGCGTTGTAGTAGTCGAAGTTGGTCGCGTCGCCGTCGGTGTACCAGCCGCCGCCCACGTACCAGCGCTCGGTCAGCTCCTGCGCCTCCTCGAGGTCCAGGGGCTCCCACGCCGCCCCCGCGCGCCGCAGGAACGCGCTCAC
>JAICUS010000495.1 GCA_025935735.1 Solirubrobacteraceae bacterium
GACGGCCGCGGGCGCTCCTGGCCGCAGTTCGGGCAGCGGTAGACGCCGAGGTGGGCCAGATAGACCGTCTCGTAGGCGTAGGCGTGCCCGCAGCGGCGGCAGTGCTTGGAGTCCGACGCGTGCTGGAGCGCCGGCAGCGCCAGCGAGCGGTCCTCGACGCCGAAGTAGGTCGCCTCCCGGCCGCGGCCCAGGTCCGCGACCAGCGGGTCGTCGGCGTTGAGCACCAGCGCGGCGCCGGTCCTGGCCACCACGGCGGCCCAGCGGTCGGCGATCGTCTCCAGCTCGCCGTAGCGGTCGAGCTGGTCGCGGAACAGGTTGCCCAGCAGCATCGCCCGCGGCTCGAGCTCCTCCACCACCGGCCCGAGCCAGAACTCGTCCACCTCGAACAGCCCGAGGTCGCCGGTCAGCGCGCGGCCGCCGCGCCGGGCCGCCGCCGCCAGGGCGCTGGCCACGCCGCCGGCCATGTTCGCCCCGGCGCGGTTGTGGACCAGGCGGGCGCCCGTGCGCTCGAGGATCGAGGCGACCATGGCCGCGGTCGTCGTCTTGCCGTTGGTGGCCGAGATGACCACGCTCCCGCGGTCCAGCCGGCCGGCCAGGCGAGAGATCGCCCGTGGCTCGACCCGCGTCAGCACCTTGCCCGGCAGCGACGTCCCGCCGCCGCGGCCGGCCGTCCGGGCCAGGGTGCCGACCGCCTTCGCCGCCGCGACGCCCGCCGCGAGCCGCATCATCGCGGCGCCACCACCCGCAGCGCCCGCGGCAGGACGCGCACGGTGACCGGCAGCTCGGCGATCGGGTCGCCGTCGGCGTAGGCCGTGAACGGCCGGTCGGCGGAGAACGTCACCTCGCGCGCCTGCACGAGCCGGACCGCCGGGTCGCGCAGGTGCGTGCCGTGGAAGACCCGCGGCAGGTTGCGCACATACGCGAAGCGGCTCTTGCGGGCGATCGTCACCACGTCGAGCAGCCCGTCGTCCAGGGCCGCGTCCGGGACGAGGAACATGCCGCCGCCGAACACGCCGGAGTTCGCCACCGCCACGGAGTACCCCGGGAAGCGCGACGGCTCGCCGTCCACGGTCAGCTCCCAGCGCGCCTCGCGCCAGCGCACGATCGCCCGCAGCAGCCCGTAGATGTAGACGTGCATGCCCAGCGGCAGCCGGGTCTCGTTGGCGATGCGGTTGACGTCGGAGTCGATGCCCGCCGACAGGATGCCCAGGAACGCCCGCTCGCCGGCGAGCGCGAGATCGATGCGCCGCTCGGCGCCGTCGACCAGCAGCTCGCACGCCGCCACCGGGTCGTGCGGGATGCCCAGCTTGCGCGCGAAGTCGTTGCCCCGCCCGCCCGGGAGCACGACCAGCACCCCGGACCCGTCGCGCAGCTCCCCGGCCACCGCGCCCGTCAGCCCGTCGCCGCCCATCGCCGCCACCAGCTCGCCCGCGTCGCGGGCGCCCCGGGCCAGCGCCCGGGCATGATCCATCGAGGTCGTGCGCTCCACCCGGAACGGCCGGCCCTGCGCCCGCAGCGCGGCCTCGACGCCGCCCAGCAGCCGCGTCGCCCGCCCGCCGCCGGCGTGCGGGTTGACGATCAGGCAGAGGGGGCCGTCCATGCGGCCGACGAGGCTAGCCGAGCACCAGCGCGGCCAGCGAGTCCGCCACGTGGGTGGGCGGCTCGAGCGCCGCCTCGGCCTCGGCGCGCGTGGTGGCGCCGGTCAGCACCAGCGCCGAGTCCATCCCGGCGCGGCGGGCGCCGGCCACGTCGACGTCCAGCAGGTCGCCGACCGCCAGCACCCGGCCCGGGCCGAGACGGTCGCGGGCCGCCTCGTACATCGGCGGCTCCGGCTTGCCCACGGTGTACGCGGCCCGGCGGCCGGACGCCGTCTCGATCGCCGCCAGCACCGCGCCGGTGCCCGGCCACAGGCCGTCCGGCATCGGGAACGCGGCGTCGCGGGTGGCGCCGATCAGCTCCGCGCCCCGCAGCACGGCCTGGGTGGCCAGCTTGAGCTCCTCGAAGGACAGCGCGTCGTGGCCGCCCACCACCACGACGTCCGCGCGGGCGGCGAAGCGCGTGCCGTTGACCACCCGCAGCCCGGAGTCGGCCACGTGGTCGACCAGGGCCTGGGAGCCGACGACGTAGGCCGCCCCGCGGCTGTTGCGCTCGGCCAGGCGGAACTGCAACGCCGCGCCCACCGTGACCACCTCGTCCAGCGACGCCTGGAACCCGAGCCGCCACAGCTTGCGCACGAACGCCTCGGGGGCGTGGCGGACGTCGTTGGTGAGAAACCGCACCGACTTGCCCGCCGCCCGCAGCGCCGCCACGGCGTCCGCCGCGCCGGGCAGCGCCGCGTCGCCCACCCACAGGCAGCCGTCGAGGTCGAGCAGGACGTGGTCATAGCGGCGGACAGCGGGCGCGAGCGGCACAGGGCCGCGCATTATCCTTGCCCGCCGTGAGTCGCCCGGTCCCCGCCGTTCTCGCCTGCCTCTCGCTGCTCGCCGCCGGCTGCGGCAACAACGAGGACAAGCCGGCGAAGCCGGCCAAGCCCACGAAGACGCCGGCCGCCGCGGCGACGCAGCAGGGCGGCTGCCGCAAGGTGGCCGACCCGGGCCCGAAGAAGGAGCCGAAGCTCAGCAAGCCGAGCACCAGGCTCAACCCCAAGAAGACCTACGTGGCGACCGTGGCCACCAGCTGCGGCGACTTCCAGATCACGCTCGACGCCAAGCGCGCCCCCAAGACCGGCGGCAACTTCTCCTACCTGGTGTCCAAGCATTTCTTCGACCACCTGACGTTCCACCGGATCGTCCCGGACTTCGTCATCCAGGGCGGCGACCCGTCCGGCAACGGCACCGGCGGGCCGGGCTACACGGTGGTCGAGGCGCCGCCCAAGGACCTGACCTACGACGTCGGCGTGGTGGCCATGGCCAAGACCCAGACCGATCCGTCCGGCGCCTCCGGCTCGCAGTTCTTCGTGGTCACCGGCTCCGGCGCGGCCGGGCTGGACCCGGTCTACGCGCTGCTCGGCAAGGTCACCGAGGGGATGGACGTCGTGAAGACGATCGGCGCCGTCCAGGCCGACCAGCAGGGCACGCCGGCCACGCCCATCGTCATCGAGTCCATCCGCATCAAGACCTCATAAGGGGTCCGCTGAAGCATCCCGGCACGCCTGCTGCGGCACATCCGCGGCGCCTCGCGCCACCCGCGAGGCTCACGTGCCAGAGGCACGCATCGCTGTCGCAGGCGGCCCGAGGCATCCACGGCTGCACCACATCAGACGCACCGATCATGCTTCAGCGAACCCCTGGACGCCCTCGAGCTCGAGCAGCGCGCGCTTGCGCTCCGGGCCGCCGCCGTAGTTGCCGAGCCCGCCCGTGCCGGGCAGGACGCGGTGGCAGGGGACGACGATCGGCACCGGATTGCGCGCGCACGCCGTGCCCGCGGCGCGGTAGGCGCGCGGGTTGCCCGCCCGGGCGGCCAGCGCGCCGTAGGTGATCGTCTCGCCGCGCGGCACGGCGCGCAGCGTCTCCAGCACGGCGCGGCGGAACGGCGCGTGCATCAGCCGCAGGTCCGCCGGCAGGTCGAGCGCGGCGGTGTCGCCCTCCAGGTAGGCGGAGATCGCGTCGCGCTCACCCGTCAGCTCGCGGTCGGAGCCGACGATCCGCGGCCCCAGGTCGGCGGCGACCTCGGCCAGCACGGCGTCGTCGGGCTCGCCGGGGAAGGCGATCCGCACGATCCCGTCGGGTCCTTGGACCACGAGCAGGCGGCCCAGCGGCGTGGGCAGGCGGGTGAACAGGGCGTCGGCGAGGCCCTCGCGCACCGCGGCGGCGGCGACGGACTCCAGCAGGGTGTCGGGCAGGGGGGTCATGCGTAGCTCTCCCGGAGCGTGCGGACGGCGGTGGAGACGCGCTGGCGCGCCGCGACCGTCGAGCACCCGAGGCGCTCGCCGATGCCCTCGTAGTCGAGGTCGTCGACGAACCGCAGCCGCAGCGCGGAGCGGGCCGTCTCGGGCAGCGGGGCGATCAGGCTCTCGAACGCGCCGTCGTCATAGGAATCGTGGGTGGCGACCACGGGGGGCTCGTCCATCGGCACCTCGCGGCGGCGGGAGCGATGGAGGTCCATCGCCGCCGACGTCGTGACGCGGTACAGCCAGGCCCGCAGGTGGTCGCCGTGGCGCAGGCGCGGGTACGCCCGCAGGGCACGCAGCAGCGCGTCCTGCAGGACGTCCTCGGCCTGCTCGCCGGCCAACCGGCGCGCGTGGACGAGCAACTCGTCCCCGTGGGCCTCGACCAGCGTCCAGAACGGTGGCAGCACGTCCTTGGAACGCGCGGCCACGCTCAAACGTGAGTCAGCGCTTGCCGCCGAGCATCGCCGCCCGTTGCTCGGACGCCTTGGCCCGCGCGGCGGCCTGCCGCCGGCGCCCGAAGAAAAACAGCACGCCGAACGCCACCACGACCAGCAGGAACGCGTAGAACCAGGCCGTCGCGCCGATGCCGCCGAACGGCAGCGCGATCAGGTGCACGATCCCGAAGGCGAGCGCCATCACGGCGACGATGAACAGGACGACCAGCAGGATGCCGCCGACCCGGCGCAGGATGCCCGCGCTCTGCGGCGGCGCCACGACGCCCATGATCCGCAGCATCAGC
>JAICUS010000856.1 GCA_025935735.1 Solirubrobacteraceae bacterium
CGGCATCGGCCGCCCGCCCGGCAGGATGGACCCGGCCGACTACGTCCTGCGCGACTTCTCCGCCGCCGAGCGCAAGGACCTCGACTTCCACGTCGACCGCGCCGCCGACGCCGTCGAGACCCTCGTCCGCGACGGCCTCGAGTCCGCCCAAAACCAGCACAACGATTAGTGATCAAACAACTGCGCATAGTCATCAACAGTTTTCTGGTTCTTCTGATCCGGAATCCTCGGAGGCGCTACCGTCAGCAACGCTCTGGGGGGACTGCCCGCGGCATTCGTGTGCCGAGGACAGGCCAGGGCTAGTGGGACGTGTCTCGGGGAGGGGCCGACCAGCGACGGTCGGTGCCCGGTGGGGGGATCGCTCATGCGTTCGCGCAGCAACAGTCAGCTCCACCGCCCGGGCCTCCTAGCCCGCTGGCGCGGTCCGACCGCCCGACTACTGGTAGTGGCGACGGCGGCGCTCGGACTGCCGATGATCGCCGGGGCGTCGTCGGCGGCGGCGGCGGGCCCGTGTGACGCGCCGGTCGTGAACAAGGTGGCCTGCGAGAACACCAAGCCCGGCACGCCGGAGGGCGAGTGGCGGGTGGACGGCGTCGACGACGAGATCGTGGGGTTCACCACCGACATCAGCACCAACCTGGGCGGCACGGTCCGGTTCAAGGTCAGCAGTCCCGCGACGTCGTGGAAGATCGACATCTACCGCCTCGGCTGGTACGGCGGCGACGGCGCTCGGCTGATGGGCTCGATCGGCAACTTCGGCAAGTCGAACGTGACCGCCCAGAACCAGGCGACCAACTGCATGGTCACCAACGCGACCATCGGGCTGGTCGACTGCGGCAACTGGACGGTGTCGGGTAGCTGGACGGTGCCGACCACCGCGGTGTCCGGGCTCTACTACGCGGTGCTGCACCGCAACGACACCGGCGGCGAGAACGAGGTGCCGTTCGTCGTCCGCGACGACAGCAGCCACTCGGACGTCATGTTCCAGACCTCCGACGAGACCTGGCAGGCCTACAACCGCTACGGCGGCAACAGCCTCTACTTCGGCACCGGGCCCGGCGACGGCGGCTCCGCGTACGCCGTGAGCTACAACCGGCCCATCAGCGGTGGCGGCGACGAGAACTTCATCTTCAACGCCGAGGTCCCGGCGCTGCGCTTCCTCGAGGCCAACGGCTACGACCTGACGTACACGACGGACGTGGACGCCGAGCGCAACGGCGCGCTGATCGAGAACCACAAGGTCTACATGCCGGTGGGGCACGACGAGTACTGGTCCGCCGGGCAACGGAACAACGTCGAGGCGGCCCGTGCCGCCGGCGTCAGCATGGCGTTCCTCACCGGCAACGAGATCTTCTGGAAGACCCGGTTCGACGTGAGTACGGACGGCACGAACACGCCATACCGGACCGTCTACTGCTACAAGGAGACCAAGGCCAACGCAAAGATCGATCCGAGTCCACAGTGGACAGGGTCGTGGCGGGACCCCCGGTTCAGCCCGCCGGCGGACGGCGGCAAGCCGGAGAACGGCCTGCTGGGCAACTGGTTCCTGGTCAACGGTCGGCGCAACGACAAGCTTCAGGTACCCGCCGCGTACGGGAAGATGCGCCTGTGGCGGAACACTCCACTCGCGACGATGGCCGCGGGCACGACCTACTCGTTCCAGCCCGGCACGCTCGGCTACGAGTGGAACGTCGTGCCCGACAACGGGTTCCAGCCGGCGGGCGTGGCGCAGATGTCCCGCACCAC
>JAICUS010000829.1 GCA_025935735.1 Solirubrobacteraceae bacterium
CGCGCTATTGACCGTATTGGCGCTCAGCTCGCGGTCTGCCACGCGCTCAGCCATCTCAGCCAGCCAGTTGCGCACGCGATCCTCGTCGATGGCCGCGAGCTTGAGCTCGCCGAACCAGGGCAGCAGCCGCTTTTCGCCGTGGACCCGGTAGTCCTGCAGCGTGCCGTCGGTGACGCATGGGCGCTTGGCCTCCAACACCTTGGCCCAGAACTCGGCGAACGTGTCGCGGGTGGCGCGGACCTCGCCGCGCCGGATCTGCTCGACGACGCTCGCTCGGGCGCTGACCGCCGCCGCGCGGGTGGCGAACCCGCGGCGCGACGTCGGCCGGCCGTCTGACTGGCGGCAGACGATGCGCCATCGCCGCCCGTCGGCCGTCTCGTAGGCGTAGACGCCACCATCGCCGTGCGCCGGGGCGGCGGCGCTGCCACGCACGGGCGGGGGGGGCCACGTCCGCGTCGAACCGCCGCGCCGCCGCCTCGTCGGCAAACCGCCGCGCCCGCTGCCGTCCCGCCTCGCGCCAGCGGACGACCCAGCCGTCTCGCACGCGGTCGTGGTGCACGCTCATGGCTGCCTCCCGGTCGGGGAACCTCCGGAGAACACGGCGTGTTCTCCAGTTGCCATAGGCGTTGCCGCGAATGTTCTCCACCCCCGGTGAGAACAGGGCCAAGAACGACGAAAGCCCCGCGCTAGCAGGGCTTTCGGAGGTGCGCCGAAGAGGACTCGAACCTCCACCCGGTTATCCCGGACCAGGCCCTCAACCTGGCGCGTCTACCAATTCCGCCATCGGCGCGGGGAGGGGCGAGTATAGCCCCGGACCCGGTGCCTTGAGTCCGTCCGCGGGCCTCGGTACCTTGTACGAACACACGTTCGAGAAAGCGAGGAGGCCGCGCCGCATGGACATAGGGAAGGACCTGACGAAGCGCCAGCAGGAGATCTTCGACTTCATCAAGAAGTACTCCGCGCGCTACGGCTACCCGCCGACGGTGCGGGACATCGGCAAGGCCGTCGGGCTCGCCTCATCCTCGACGGTGCACGCCCACCTGGCCAACCTGGAGAAGGTCGGGCTGCTGCGGCGCGATCCGTCGAAGCCGCGGGCGATCGAGCTGCTCGACCGGGCGGCGTCCGCGACGGCCGACGCGGTGAAGTCCGTGGTCAAGCCGTCCGGCATCCCGCTCGTCGGCCACGTGGCCGCCGGCCAGCCGCTGCTGGCGGAGGAGAACATCGAGGACTACGTGCAGGTGCCGGAGGTGGCCGGCGGCGAGGACGGCGAGTACCTGCTGCGCGTGCGCGGCGAGTCGATGAAGAACGCAGGCATCCTGCCGGACGACTGCGTGGTGGTACGCCGCCAGGACACCGCCGAGGACGGCGACATCGTCGTCGCGCTGGTCGGCGAGGAGGCGACGGTGAAGCGCTTCTTCAAGGAGCCCGACCACGTGCGCCTGCAGCCCGAGAACGAAGCCATGGAGCCGATCCGCTCGCGCGAGGTGCGCATCCTCGGCCGGGTCGTAGGCGTCATGAGGAAGGTGGACTGACCATGCTGCTGACCGATCGGCGCCGGCTCTTCGGCCTGCGCGAGGAAGACGACGAGCGCGATCCCGATCAGGGCTCGCTGTTCGCGCCGGACGGGCCCGCGCCGCCGGCCGCGCGCTCCCCCGGTGCGACCCCGGACCCGTTCGGCCAGGCGCGGTCGCGGGGCACGCAGGCCGCCGCGCCCGCGGCCGAGTTGACCGTGCCCGCGGCCGAGCTCGCCGCGCCGCCGCCCGTGGAGATCCTCGACGCCGGCTTCGCGCACGGCTATGACGACATCGAGGCGGACGTGTCAGCAGAGGACATCGAGGAGCTCGAGCCGGTGCACGTGCGCGCCGCCGCGTCCCGCTCGGTCCTCGCCGGCCCGACGCTCGACGATGTCATGTCCCGCGTGTGGGAGGGTCTGCGCGCCGAGGTGCCCACGCCCTGCCCGGTCTGCCACGCCGAGATCGAGCCGTCCG
>JAICUS010000290.1 GCA_025935735.1 Solirubrobacteraceae bacterium
ACCAGCACGTCGGACGTCGAGGAGCGCACGTTGGTCAGGTGCTTCTCCTTGATCGCGTTGACGTCGAGGTCCTCGGCGCGGGCGTTCTCGCCCACGATCATCCCCTCGTAGACGTCCTCGCCGGGCTCGACGAACAGCATCCCGCGCTCCTGCAGGTTGAACAGCGCGAACGAGGCGGTCTTGCCGCGGCGGTCGGCGACGAGGCTGCCGGTCGGGCGCAGCCGCATGTCGCCCGCCCAGGGCTCCCAGCGGTCGAAGACGTGGTGCAGCAGCCCGGTCCCGCGCGTCTCGGTGAGGAACTCCGTGCGGAAGCCGATCAGCCCGCGCGCCGGCACGAGGTAGTCCATCCGCACCCAGCCGGTGCCGTGGTTGACCATCTGCTCCATCCGGCCCTTGCGCAGCGCGAGCAGCTGGGTGACCACGCCCACGTACTCCTCGGGCACGTCGATGGTCAGCCGCTCCGCCGGCTCGTGGCGGACGCCGTCGATGTCCCGGATGACCACCTGCGGCTTGCCCACGGTCAGCTCGAAGCCCTCGCGGCGCATCAGCTCGACGAGGATCGCCAGCTGCAGCTCGCCCCGGCCCTGGACCTCCCATACCTGTCCCGCCCGCCCCCGCTCGGTCTCGAGCACGCGAATCGATACGTTGCCCACGGTCTCGGCCTCGAGCCGGCTCTGGATCTGGCGCGCGGTCAGCTTGTCGCCGTCCTGGCCGGACAGCGGCGAGTCATTCATGCCGACGAGCACGCTGATCGACGGCTCGTCGACCGTGATGACGGGCAGCGGCCGCGGGTCCTCGGGGTCGGCCAGCGTCTCGCCGATCGTCACCTCGGCCAGCCCGGCCACGGCGATGATCTCGCCCGGGCCGGCCTCCTCTGCGTCGACGCGGTCCAGCGCCTCGGTCACGTAGAGCTCGGCCACCCGCGCGGACGTGACCGTGCCGTCGGCCCGGCACCAGGCGATCGGCGCGCCCTTGCGGATGGTGCCGTGGCGGACGCGGCAGATGGCCAGCCGGCCGACGTAGGGCGAGGCGTCGAGGTTGGTCACGTGCGCCTGCAGCGGGTGCGCCTCGTCGTAGGAGGGCGCGGGGATGTGGTCGACGAGCAGGTCCAGCAGCGGCTTGAGGCTCGTGCCGGCGTCCGAGGGGGTCAGCGACGCCCGGCCGGCTTTGGCGTTCGTGTAGACGATCGGGAACTCGATCTGGTCCTCGGTCGCCCCCAGGTCGATGAACAGCTCGTAGACCTCGTCGACCACCTCGGCGATGCGGGCGTCCGGCCGGTCGACCTTGTTGACCACGAGGATCACCGGCAGCCGCGACTCCAGCGCCTTGCGCAGCACGAAGCGGGTCTGCGGCAGCGGCCCCTCGGACGCGTCGACCAGCAGCAGCACGCCGTCGACCATCGTCAGCCCGCGCTCCACCTCGCCGCCGAAGTCCGCGTGGCCGGGCGTGTCGACGATGTTGAGCTTGACGCCCTCGTGGCGCACCGCCGTGTTCTTGGCCAGGATCGTGATGCCCTTCTCGCGCTCCAGGTCCATCGAGTCCATGACCCGCTCGGCCACGTCCTGGTTGGAGCGGAACGCCCCGGACTGCCACAGCATCGCGTCGACCAGGGTCGTCTTGCCGTGGTCGACGTGGGCGATGATCGCGACGTTGCGGAGGTCCTCGCGGCGCTGCATGGGCAGCCGACGAGGGTAGAACGGCGTCTACGCGGCGGCGGGCAGGCGGGGGCGACCGAAGCCGTGCATGCGCCCGCTGCAGGCGAGCGTGCGGATGGTCTCCTTGCGCGGCGCGGCCGTCGGCTCGGCCAGATAGCAGGCGTCGGGGTAGTCGTCGAGCAGGACCATCAGCGGCAGCAGGTGCGGCACCCCCTGCGCGTCGACCTGGCCGGCCTCGGCGATCGCGCACAGGTCCACGAAGAAGTCGTCGATGTTGAACGCCGGCGCGTAGACGGCGGTCAGGCGCACCCCGCCCACGGCGACGTAGGTATGCGGCTGACCGGGGGGCAGCGCGATCGTCTCGCCGGCGGCCACGTCGTGCAGGCGCCCGTCGATCATCACGCGCAGCGCGCCCTCGTGGACCGTGATCGTCTCGGTGGACTGGGGGTGCACGTGTTCCGGGCACGGAGTCATTCCGGCCGGGAGGTGGAACTCGAGCTCGGCCAGCGCGCCGTCCGTATCCGCGCTGGTCCGGATGAAGGTGATCTGCTCACCGTTGACGGGGTGAGTGATGGTCTCTCCGGCAATCGCCATGGCGAGATCGTCTCAGCCGTCACGAGCGCGAAAGGTGCGGATATCCGACCTTCATCGGGTGGACGGCACTACAAGCATCTCCGCGTAGCGCGTTGCTCCGATCCGCGCAAAGAACTCCCGCGCCCCGTCGTCCAGCCCGCCGCGCAGCCGGGCCATCGCCGCGGCGCGCGCCGCGCCCACCTCGTCGTAGATGGCCGCGGCGGCGGCGAAGTCGCCGGCGACGATCGCCCGCGCCCCCCGGAACGACGGCCAGTCGAGGTCCTCGAGCGCGCGCCGGGCCGCATCCCTGCGGCCGACCCGGGTGGCCGCCCACGCCAGGTCCGAGAGCGTGAAGAAGAGGTAGCGGAACGGCGTAGGATGAAGCTCCAGGAGCTCGTCGAAGAGTTCGCGCGCCTGCGCCGGCCGGTCCGTCTCCACACGCACGTGGACCGCCCTGGCGATGGCCACCAGCAGGACCTGCGGGTCCTTTGTCACCCGCGCCCGCTCGAGGCTGAAGTCGACGTCGGCGGTCGCGCCGGCGAGGTCGCCGCGCCCCAGGCGCAGCATGGCCCGCTCGCAGGCGGCCGTCGCGTCCGAGTAGTGCGTGCCGAGGCGCGCGGCGTCCGCGAGGAACTCGTCCGCGGCGGAACCCGCGAGCTGCCATTCGCCGGTCTCCAGCCACGGCTCGATCAGGTTGGCGCGCGCCAGCCGCCACTGGGCCAGACTGCCCATCCGGTCCGCCACGCGCATGGCCTCCTCGCGGGCGACGAGCGACTCGCGCGCGCGACCCCGTACCGCCAGCTGCGCGCCGAGGTTGGTGGCGCCGCGGCTCGCGGCGTGCAGCCAGTTGCCCGCCACGGCGATCTCGGTGCCCTGCGCCAGCCAGTCGAAGCCGTGCTCGTCGCCGTTGCCGGCCCGGATCGTGCCGGCGCTGATGAGCACGTGGGCCCGGAGCTCGTCCAACCCGAGCGTCTCGGCGATCTCCAGCGCCTCGCGCGCCCGCTCGGCGTCGTAGCGCGTCGAGAACATGTCCATCCGGACCAGCTGGGCCAGCACCCGCGCCTTCACCGCGGTCGGCGGCGCGTCGGCCACCAGCTGCCATGCCCGCTCGAGGTGCTCGATGCAGCGGTCGTGCTCGCCGGCGATCCACCATACGTCGGCGCGGAGCTGCTCCAGGTCGGCCGCGCGCTCGTCGTCGCCGAGCGTGCGCAGGCCGGCGATGGCCTCGTCGAGCACCGCGCCCCGGTCCTGCTCGCCTCGCTCGTAGGCGGCCACCGCGGCGCGGTAGGAGAGCTCCGCTCGCTCCCGCAACGCCTCGGCGGGCCAGAGGGCGAGGGCGTCGGCGTAGAAGCGCTCGGCAGCCGCGAACGCGTACAGCGCGCGGGCCCGGTCGCCGGCCAGCGCGAGCGCCGCCCGCGCCCGGGGGACGACGGGCCCGAGGTCGCGCCCGGCGGCGCGGGCCAAGGCGAGCGCCTGCTGGTAGTGGTGGCCGATCAGCTCCGCGTGGTCGTCCGGGCGGCCCAGGCCCTCGATCCAGGCGGCGGCGCGCACGTGCCCGTCGATGCGCTCCCCGCGGGGGATCCGGTCGTAGGCCACGTCGCGCAGCAGCGCGTGGACGAAACCGTACTCCGGCTGGCCGGCCACGCTCGAGCGCCGGTTGCGCCGCACGAGCTGGCGGCGCTCCAGCGTGCGCAGCCGCTGCTCGTCGGCTGCCCCGACGGCCGCGGGCCAGAAGACCTGCCCGATCACCGCGGCGTCCTGCAGCAGGTGCCGGTCCTCGGGCGACAGCGCGTCCAGCCGCGCCGCGAGGATCGCCCGGACCGTGTCCGGCAGGCCGGGCGGGCCGCCGTCGCCATCGGCGAGCGCCTCCACGTACTGCTCCGCGTAGAGAGGATTGCCCGCGCAGCGCTCGACCAGCTCGGCGGTCAGCTGCGGCGTGAGCGATTCGCCGGCCAGCGCGGCGACCAGCGCCGCCGTGTCGGATGCCGAGAGCGGCGCCAGCGTGAGCGTGGTGGCGTCGGGCTTGCCGCCGCCCCAGCCCGGCCGGCGCTCGAGCAGCTCCGGCCGCGTGGTGGCGATGAGCAGGATCGGCGCCGACGTCGCCCAGTCGACGAGGTGGTCCAGGAAGTCGAGCAGGCCGTCGTCGGCCCAGTGGATGTCCTCGAACGCGAGCACGAGCGCGCGCTCGCCGGCCAGCGCCTCGAGCAGCGTCCGCCAGGCGGCGAACTCCTGCGTGCGCCGATCCCCCGTGGCGCCGCCGTCGCCCGCGCCGGCACCCACGAGCCCCGTGGCGTGCCGCAGCACCCACTCGGCCTCGGCGGAGTCGCTGACGGCGTCGGCGACCAGCGCGGCGAGCTTGCCGGCGGCGTCGTCCGGCGAGTCGCTCTCCAGGATTCCCGCGAGTCCCTTGACCATCTCGCCGAACGCCCAGAAGCTCACGCCGGCGCCGTAGGGCAGCGATTGGCCGCCCAGCACCCGGGCGCCCTGCGGGTCGAGCTCGGCCAGTAGACGGGACTTGCCAATGCCCGGCGGCCCGATGACCGTGACCAGCGCCGGCGCCCGGCTTTCGCGCACGCGCTCCAGCGCCGCGCCCAGGAGCGCGAGCTCCGCCCGGCGCCCGGCGAGCGGCGCGCGCGCCGGCTGCCCCTCGCGGATCCCCGTGCGCGCGGCCAGCGCCTCCCAGCCGGCGTCGATCGGGCGGTAGTCGATCGCGTGGCGGGTGGCCCGCCACGTACGCTCGCCCACCACGACGCCGCCGGGCGGCGCCGCGGCGAGCAGCCAGGTGGCGGGGGCGGCGAGGTCGGCGGGGCCGCGATCGCCGCCGGCCAGCGCCTCGCCGGTGGTGACGGCGACGCGCGCCTCGCCGCCCAGCTCGTCGCGGATCGCGAGTGCCGCCCGCACGGCGCGCTCGGGGTCATCCTCGTGCGTCGCCGGCGCGCCGAACACGGCGGGCAGTGCGCCGGCGCTGAGCGGCCCGGGCGTTCCGCCGAACTGCTCGACCCGCGCGCTCGCACGGGCGGCCGCGGCCCGGACCAGCACTCCCGCGTCCTCCGGGTCCGCATCGGCATGCAGCGCGACGAGCACCGCGGTGACGGTCCGCCGCTCCAGCCGCGGCGCCTCGTCTGCCGGCGGCGCCTGCACCACCGCCTCAGGCTCGGGCGATGGCGCCGGAGCGTCCAGCGCGGGGTCGTGGGCGAGGATCGCGCGCTGGAGTTGCTGGAGCGCCTCGCTCGGGTCCAGGCCGAGCTCGCCGACGAGCGTGTCACGAGCCCGCTGGTACTCCGCGAGCGCGTCGGCCTGCCGTCCGGCGCGGTAGAGCGCGAGCATGAGCTGGGACCGCAGCCGCTCGCGGTAGGGATGCTCCGCGACCAGCGGGCCGAGCTCGCCCGGCAACTCGGCGTGACGGCCGAGCGCGAGGTCGGCCTCGATGCGCGCCTCGAGCGCGCTCAGCCGCAGCTCCTCCAGCCGTGTCGCCTCGGGCCGGGCGAACGGCTCGTCGGACAGCTCGGCCAGCGCCGGGCCGCGCCACAGGCCCAGCGCCGTCGTGAGCTCGCGGCGCGCGACGGGCGGGTCCCCGGCGCGCAGCGCCGCCGCGCCGGCGGCCGCGCCGCGCTCGAACTCCGTCACGTCGCAGGCCTCGGGCGCAACGTCGAGCACGTAGCCGCCGGGCACCGTGCGCAGCGGGAGGTCCGGTCCGATGGCCTGCCGGATCGCCCGGATGTGCATCTGCAGCGCCGTGCGAGCGGTCGGCGGGGGCCGCCCGGACCACAGCTCCTCGGCCAGCCGGTCGCTGGTCACCCGCTCGCGGGCACGGAGCACCAGCAGCGCGAGCAGGGCCCGCCGGCGCGCGCCGGCCAGCGGAACAGGTGCGTCGTCACGCCAGATGGCGAGCGGCCCCAGCAGGCCGAACCGCAGCCCGTTCCCGGACACGGCGCGACTCTACGCCGCGCCGTTCCGGCGCGCCAGCTCTCAAGCGACGCGCATCTTCCGCGCCGCGGCGGCGGGCGCGGTGAGCGCGACGACGGCGGCGATGGCGGCGGCGCGGCGCAGCTGGGTCTGCATGGCTCCTCCTGGGTGGAGCGGGTGGATCGGACGCCCCGCACTCTCCGGCCGTGCGCCAAAGCCGGGCGAACGCCGCGCTGACGCCGGCGGCGTTAGCGACGGGTTGGCGCCGCGTTGCCGGCGCCCGGGAGCGTGGCCGGCGTCAACCACCCGTCGCCCGGAGCCCTCCATGTACAACGACCGCATCGCCGCCGCCCTGATCGAGGCCCGCCAGCAGGAGCTGCGCGGCCGGATCGCCCGCCCGCGCGCCGAGCGCGCCCGCCGCGCGCCGCGCACCCGGCCGCACCTGCCGCGCGTCGTCTTCGCCCTGCGCACCCTGCGCGCCCGCTCCTGATCTTCCCCCACGCCGCCGGCGGGCTTCCCTCCCCCCGGGCCCGCCGGCGGCATCTCCTACCGCATTGGTAGGCTTTACCCCGATGATCTTCACCACGAAGGCCGAGTACGGCGTCCGGCTGCTCATCCAGCTCGGGCGCTCCGAGGACGGCCGGCCGGTGTCGCTGAAGGCGATGGCCGCCGCCGAGGGGCTGCCGCTGGCGTACTGCGAGCGGATCGCGGCGCTGCTCAAGAAGGCCGAGCTGGTGGTGTCGACGCGCGGGGCGCACGGCGGCTACGTGCTCGCGCGCCCGGCGTCGGAGATCACGATGGACCACGCGGTGCTCGCGCTCGAGGGCGCGATCGCCCCGATGGACTGCTTCCTCGACGACCACGACGGCCGCGTGCAGTGCTCCCACGGCGACGACTTCGGGACCTGCGCCACCAAGCTGCTGTGGACGCGCGTGCAGATGGGCGTCATCCGGTCCCTGCAGCGCACGACGCTGGCCGAGCTCGTCGAGTTCGAGACGCGCCATCCCGTCGCCCCCACTTCCGTCACCACCCCGTAAGGACACATGGCCGAGCTCCAGATCAAGAACCTGCACGTCACCGCGGCGGACAAGCAGATCCTCAAGGGGGTCGACCTGCACGTCCGCCCCGGCGAGTTCCACGCGCTGATGGGCCCCAACGGGTCCGGCAAGTCCACGCTCGCGAACGCGATCATGGGTCACCCGAACCTCGAGGTGACCGAGGGCCAGATCCTCTTCAACGGGGAGGACATCACGGAGGCCGACCCGGACGAGCGCGCCCGGGCGGGCCTGTTCATGGCGTTCCAGTACCCGGTCG
>JAICUS010000136.1 GCA_025935735.1 Solirubrobacteraceae bacterium
CGCTCGACGAGATGCTGCCCGGCTCGACCGTGCACGACCCGGTCAACCAGGTGATCTCCTCCGAGGAGCTGCGGTCGCTCGTGGCCTGCCTCTCGACCGTGCTGTCCGAGCTCGAGTCGCGCGTGCTGAGCCTCTACCTCGACGGCTACTCCTACACCACGATCGGCGAGCGGCTGGGCTGCGATTGCAAGACGGTGGACAATGCCCTGCAGCGGGTTAAGCGCAAGGTCGGCGCGCATCTCGCGTCGCGAGCCGTCCCCGCCTAATTACCCTCTCACTTCGTGCCCACCTGGCTGATCATCGTCATCGTCGTCCTGATCCTGCTCGCCGCGGGCGGCATCCTCGCCCGCTCGCAGCAGCTCAAGCGCTCACGCCCCGCGTTCGAGCGCAACCTCGCGCAGGTCGAGCGCGACCTCGTCGCCGCGGCCGCCGCCGACCGCGGCTGGGACCGCGAGCACCTCGAGGCCGCCGCGCGCCGCATCGGCAGCGAGCAGCTCGGCTCCGAGCCCGAGGAGCTGACGCTGATCGAGGTGCTCGACCGCCCGGGGACCGATCAGGACGAGGCCGTCTTCGACGTCCGCGCCGGCGGCAAGCGCCACCGGCTCGTGCTCGGGCGCAAAGACGGCGACTGGATCGCGGCGAACCGCTAGGCGGCCTTGCGGCGCGGCGCCCGCGGGCGCCGGTGCTCGACCGCCTCGACGCAGTCCAGCACCTGCTCGGCGGAGTCCGCGAGCACGAGCGACTCGACGTCGGCGGGTTTGATGTTGCCCTCCTCCTGCACGGTCTCGCGCAGCCAGTCGAGCAGCCCGGACCAGTAGCCCGAGCCGACCAGCACGATCGGGAAGTAGCGGATCTTCTCCGTCTGGCGCAGCGTCGCCGCCTCGAACAGCTCGTCGAGCGTGCCGAACCCGCCGGGGTAGACCACGAACCCGCTCGCGTAGCGGACGAACATGACCTTGCGCGTGAAGAAGTAGTGGAAGGTCAGCGCGTGGTCGACGTACGGGTTGAGCCCCTGCTCGTGCGGCAGGTCGATGCCCAGGCCGACCGACGGGACGCCCGCCTCGCGCGCACCGCGGTTGGCCGCCTCCATGATCCCGGGGCCGCCGCCGGTGATGACGGCATAGCCCCGCTCGCCGAGCCGCCGCGCGAGCGTGCGCGCGGCGACATAGCGGGGGTGGTCGCGCGGCGTGCGGGCCGAGCCGAAGATCGACACCGCCTTGCCGATGTGGGAGAGCTGCGCGAACCCCGCGCGCAGCTCGTCCTGGATGCGCAGCAGCCGCTGCGCGTCGGTGAGCTCCGAGAAGATCGCGTCCGTCTCGGCCTCGAGCAGCTCCTCGTCCAGGGACGTCGGCAGCCGGGGCGGGTGCGGAAGCTCGCTCACATGGCAACTGTAGGGATCGTCAGCGGGCCTCCGCGTCGCGTAGATCCGGCAGCGGCAGCGGGCGGACACGCTGCCAGGCGAAGCCGCCGGCCAGCAGCAGCACGCCGAGCCCCATCAGCGAGCCGACCCGGGCGAGCGAGTCGAGCGCCGACAGGTCGTAGAGGAACACCTTGCCGGCGGTGAGCGCGAGCAGCCCCAGCCCGGCCCGGCGCAGCACGCGGTCGTCGCGGACGAGCCCGGCGACGACCAGGGCCACGCCGACGACTCCCCACAGGACGCTGAGCAGGGTCTGGGCGGTGAGCGCCGGCTGGACGGCGCTGACCAGCTCGACCGAGGCGAGGTAGAGCACGGTGCCCGCGGCGGCGCCGCCGAGCGCGGCGCGGCCGTCGCGCGGCAGCGCCCGGGCGGCGAGCGCGAGCGCCCCGGCCGCGGCGGCCAGCGCGCCGGCGGCGGGCAGCGGATGGGCGAGGCCGTCCAGCAGCGCCGTGGGCGGTGCGAGCACGATGAGTGCGTCCAGCAGGGCGAGCCCGGCGAACGCCGCCGCGGCGTACACGGCGACCGGGTCGCGGTCGCGCCGGGCGAGCGCGGCCAGCCCCGCGGCCTGGCCGGCGAGCGCCGCCGTGAGCGCGACGCCGTCGAGCGCGAGCACGGACAGGTAGACCAGCAGCGCCAGCGCGAGCACGTCGAGCCCGACCCGCCGGCGGCGGTCCGCGAGCCGCGCCGAGATCGCCGCCCCCGCGGCGACCGCGGCCACGGCGAGGATGCCGGCAGCGGACGGCGGGCCGCCGCTGACGGGCGCGTCGACGATCAGCGCGTGCGCGAGCGCCGAGAGCAGGTGCCCGCCGAGCCCGGCCAGCGCGAACACGCGGTCCGCGCTCGCCCGCGGCCGGCGCGCCAGGACGCCGAACCCGATCGTGCCCGCCACCCAGCTCAGGACCAGCGGCAGCCCGTTCGTGTAAGCGGCCAGCGCGATGTCGGCCAGCACGATGCCGAGGCCGAGCGCGACCAGCGAGAGCTCACGGGAGATACGACCCCGCCCGCCCCGCCGCGTGCCGGCCAGGCCGACGCCGAGGTGCACGGCGGCGACGGCGACGAGCGACACGTTCGCGGCCGCGAGCGACGTGTGCCCGAATCCCGCGTAGCCGGCGAAGTCGACGACCAGCGCGTTGAGCACGAGCAGCGCGACCGCCGAGGCGCGCACGTGCGGCTCGCGGCGGCGCAGCTCGAAGCCCACGGCCGCCACGACGGTGAGCGCGCCGAACACCGCGACGATCGGCGCGACGTGCGCGGGCGTGTCGTCGAAGACCAGCGGGGCCATCCACTGCACCGCGGTCAGGCCGAACGCGGCGAAGCCCAGCGCGGTCCAGCGCTGCCACACCAGCACGGCGACGGTGGCCGCGTAGGCGATGGCCAGATACACGAGCGGGTCGGCGTCGGAGACCACGGCGGGCGCGAGCAGCGCGCCGCACAGGCCGATCCAGCCCATCAGCGGCGCGCGCCAGCGGACGGCGAGCGCGGTCGCGGCGCCGCCCACCAGCAGCGCGCCGGTCAGCGCGAGCCGGTCGTCGATCAGGTCGTAGTGGCTGCCGGCGGCCACCAGTGCACCGAACGCACCGGCCACGCCGGCGGCGGCCGCGGCGATCGCTGCGGCGTTGCGCCCCCGCCGCTCGCGCAGCCACACGCCGGCGCCCAGCAGCGCGAGCGAGATCGCGCCGGCCAGCGCCGTCCGCGCGCCCTTGCCGAGCCAGCCGCGCGACACCGCGATGGTGAGCAGGAACGCCAGCCCGGCCACCACGGCGATCCCACCCAGCCAGGCCAGGACGCTGCCGCCGAAGAGGTCCTCGAGGTCGCGGCCGGGAGCGCGCGGCGGCCGCGTGGCGCCGGGTGAGGGGGTGGCGGCGGCCGGCGGCGCGATGCTCGCGACACGCGGCGCCGGGCGCACGGTGCGGGCGCCGCTCTCCAGCAGCTCCTCCAGGGCGTGCGTGCGCGCCTCCAGGGCGGTGACGCGGTCCTCCAGCAACATGGTCCTCTCCTTGTTGTTGACCATAGGTCGACAACGTACCAAGTAGCTGACCGTCGGTCAACAGCAACTGACCGATGGTTGATAGGCTCGCGCCGAGATGCCCGCGTACACGCGCCTGGATGTGGACGAGCGGCGGCGGCGGCTGCTGGAGCTCGGGGCGGACCTGTTCACGCGGTTCGCGTACGACGAGCTCTCGATGTCCCGGATCGCCAAGGAGGCCGGGATCTCGAAGGCGCTGCTCTACCACTACTTCCCCTCCAAGGAGGCGTACTTCGTCGCCACGCTGGAGGAGAAGGCGGCCGAGCTGGCGGCCCGCACGGAGCCCGACGAGAGCCTGTCGCCGCTCGAGCAGCTGTCAGCGTCGCTGGAGGCTTATCTCGCCTGGGTCGAGGAGAACGCGGGCAGCTACGAGAAGATGATCCGGTCGTCCTCGGTGCCCGAGGTGCGCGCGCTGCTGGACCGCGTCCGCGGCGAGACGGCGCAGCGGATCGTCGACGGCATCCGGGGCGACAAGCCGGCCACGCCGGTCCTGCGCGCCGCCGTCGGCGGCTGGCTGTGGTTCATGGACGGCGCCTGCCTGGACTGGCTCGAGCACCGCGACATGGACCGCGAGACCGTGCACGGGCTGCTGCTGGCCACGCTCGCCGGCGCCGTGCTCGCCGCCGGCGAAGGGCTCTGAAGGCGCTACTTGATCTTGAGCATGTCCACGACGAACACCAGCGTGGAGTTCGGCGGGATCGGGCCCGAGCCCTGGGGCCCGTAGCCGAGCTCCGGCGGGATGGTCAGCACGCGCCGGCCGCCCACCTTCATCCCCACGACGCCCTTGTCCCAGCCCGGGATCACCTGGCCGGCGCCGAGCGGGAACGAGAACGGCTGGTGGCGGTTCCAGGAGGCGTCGAACTCCGTGCCGTTCTGGTAGAGCGCGCCGTCGTACTGCACGGTCACGGTGTCGCCGGCCTTGGCCGCCCTGCCGTGCCCCTTGGCCAGATCCTTCTTCACCAGCTTCGCCGGGGGCGTGGCGTTGATCGGCGTGATGACGATCTTCGGCTTGGCGCCCAGCGCGCCCGTCACCTTGACCTTGCCCACGGGGGCGGCGGTGGCGGTCGCTGTCGGCTTGGCGGTCTTCGTCGGGGTCGCGGCCGTCTCGTCCTTCTTGGAGGACCCGCCACAGGCGGCGAGGAGCACGGCGCAGGCAAGAGCAGGCAAGAGTCGGCGCATCGCGGTCGGCAAGGGTAGCCGCCGCGGATGAATCCGCCTTACCGGTCGGTGCCGAAGATGCGGTCGCCCGCGTCGCCCAGCCCGGGGCGGATGTAGCCGTTGCCGTCGAGCTGGCGGTCGATCACCGCCGTGGTGATCGGCACGTCCGGGTGTGCCTCGCGCAGCGCCCGCACGCCCTCCGGCGCCGCCACCAGGCAGACGAAGTGCAGCCGCCGCGCGCCGGCGCGCTTGAGCCGGGCGATCGCCTGCTTGCCGCTCCCGCCCGTGGCCAGCATCGGGTCGACGACGAACACCTCGGCGCTCTCCACGCCCGACGGGATGTTCTCGTAGTAGCCGACCGGCCGCAGCGCCTCCTCGTCGCGGTACATGCCGAGATGACCGACGCGGGCCTCCGGCACCAGCCGCAGGAACCCGTCCACCAGCCCGAGTCCGGCGCGCAGGATCGCCACCACGAACACCTCGTCCGCCAGCCGCAGGCCGGTCGTCTCCTCCAGCGGCGTCTCCACCCGGACATCCGTGCCGCGCAGGCCGCGCATCGCCTCATAGCCCAGGATCAGCGCCGCGTCGGTCAGCGTCTCGCGGAACACGCGGTGCGGCGTGTCCCGGTCGCGCAGGATCGACAGCAATCGCGCGAGCAGCACGTGGTCCACCACCGTGACCCCATCCATGGCGCGGAACGTACTAGGGTCGCGTCATGGCCGCGCCGCGGCGCAACATCGAGCTCAAGGCGTTCGACCCCGACCCGGAGCGCTCGCTGGCCGTCGTGCTGGGCCTCGGCGCGCGCGACCGCGGGGTCATCCGCCAGCGCGACACCTACTTCCGCGTCAACTCCGGGCGACTGAAGCTGCGCGAGGAGGAGCCCGGCGGCGCCACGCTCGTCCAGTACGACCGCGTCGACGCCGACGAGGCGCGCGAGAGCCGCTACCGGCTGATCCCCGTCGACGACGCGGGCGAGCTGTGCCGGGCTCTGGAGGCCTCGCTCGGGATCCTGGCGATCGTCGAGAAGGAGCGCCACCTGCTGCTGTGGCAGAACGTGCGCATCCACCTCGACCGGGTCGACGGGCTGGGCGACTTCCTCGAGCTCGAGGGCGTGGCCACGGCGGACTCCGACCTCGCGGAGGAGCTCGACCGGGTGGCCCGGCTGACCGAGGCGCTCGACCTCGTGCCCGAGCGGATGCTGCGCAACTCCTACTCCGACCAGGTCGTCGGCTCGGACGCGCTCGTCGACGCCGCGCGGGCGGTGATGGAGCGCGCCCACGCGCCCTACTCGAAGTTCCGCGTGGGCGCCGCGTTGCGGGCCGACGACGGCTCCATCCACGTCGGCGCCAACGTGGAGAACGCCGCGTATCCGCAGGGCCAGTGCGCGGAGGCGAGCGCGATCGGCGCGCTGATCGCGGCGGGCCGCTCGCGGATCACCGAGGCGGCGGTGATCTCGGACGGCCAGGCGCCCTGCGTGCCCTGCGGCGGCTGCCGGCAGCGGCTGCGGGAGTTCATGGAGCCCAACGCCGAGATCCACCTGTGCTCGATCTCCGGCGCCCGGGAGACCGCCACGCTGGCCGCGCTGCTGCCCCGCTCCTTCGGGCCGGAGTTCCTGGCTTGACCGCGGCGGAGACGCTGCGGGCCGCGGGGGCGGAGCCGCGGCTGGGAATCGTGCTCGGCTCCGGGCTGGGCGGGCTGATCGACGCGCTGACCGACCGCACCGCCGTTCCCTACGGCGACCTCGAGGGGTTCCCGCCGCCGGGCGTGGCCGGCCACCAGGGCCAGGTGGTGCTCGGCCGCCTCGCCGGTCTGCCGGTGGCCTGCCTGGCCGGGCGCAAGCACGTCTACGAGGGCGACGCCACGGCCATGCGCGTCCCCGTGCGCACGATCAAGGCGCTCGGCGCCGAGGCGATCCTGGTCACCAACGCCGCCGGCTCGCTGCGCGCCGACGTCGGCCCCGGCCGGCTGATGGCCATCTCCGACCACATCAACCTGCTCGGCGTCAACCCGCTCACCGGCCCCAACGACGACGCCGTCGGCCCGCGCTTCCCGTCCATGCGCGACGCCTACGACCCGGCGCTGCGCGCGCGGCTGCAGACGGCGGCGGGCGCGCTCGGCCTCGACCTCCCCGAGGGCGTCTATCTCGCCACGGCCGGCCCCAGCTTCGAGACGCCCGCCGAGATCCGCGCGTTCCGCACGCTCGGCGCCGACGCCGTCGGCATGTCCACCGTCCCCGAGGTCATCCTCGCCCGCCACGCCGGCCTGAAGGTGGTGGCGATCTCGGCGATCACGAACCTCGCGGAGGGCATGGGCGGCGAGGAGCTCTCGCACGAGCAGACGCTGCGCAACGCCGAGGTCGCCGCGCGCGACCTCACCCGCCTGATCACCCGCTTCGCCGAGGACTTCGATGCTGCCGAATGAGGTGATCCGCCGCAAGCGCGACGGGCACGCGCTGACCGGGCAGGAGGTCGCGTTCCTGGTGCAGGGGATCACGGACGGCGGGCTGTCCGACGCGCAGGTCGGGGCGCTGGCCATGGCGATCTTCCTGCGCGGGGTGGAGGCCTCCGAGCGCGTCGCGCTGACGACGGCGATGCGCGACTCCGGCACGGTCCTCGCGTGGGACCTCGACCGGCCGGTGCTCGACAAGCACTCCACCGGCGGCGTGGGCGACAAGGTGTCGCTGATGCTCGCGCCGGTCCTCGCGGCCTGCGGCGCGGCGGTGCCGATGATCTCCGGCCGCGGCCTCGGCCACACCGGCGGGACGCTGGACAAGCTCGACTCGATCCCCGGCTATGCCTCCACGCCCTCCACGGAGGTCATCCGCCGCGTCGTGCGCGAGGCGGGCTGCGCGATCGTCGGCCAGACCGCCGACCTGGCGCCCGCCGACCGCCGCCTTTACGCGGTGCGCGACGCCACCGGCACGGTCGAGTCGATCCCGCTGATCGTCGCCTCGATCCTCTCCAAGAAGCTGGCCGAGGGGCTGGACGCGCTCGTGATGGACGTGAAGACCGGCTCGGGAGCGTTCATGGCCGCGCACGAGGACGCGCGGGAGCTGGCGCGGGCGCTCGTCGAGGTGGCCGGCGGCGCCGGGCTGCCCACCACCGCCCTGATCACCGACATGGACCAGGTGCTGGGCACCACCGCGGGCAACGCGCTGGAGGTGCGCGAGGCGATCGACTACCTCACCGGCGCCTCCCGCGACCCGCGCCTGCACGAGGTCACGGTCGCGCTCGCCGCGGCGGCGCTGCACGCCGGCGGGCTGGCCCCCGACGAGGACGCGGCCCGCGCCGCCGCCGAGCGGTCCCTCGAAGACGGCGCCGCCGCCGAGCGCTTCGCGGCCATGGTGCACGCCCTCGGCGGCCCCGGCGACCTGCTCGACGCGCCCGGCGAGCACCTCGCCGCCGCCTCGGTCACCCGCCCGGCCACGCCGGAGCGCCCGGGCTGCGTGACCGGCATGGACTGCCGCGCGGTCGGCCTCGTGGTCACCGGCCTGGGCGGCAACCGCCGCCGCGAGGACGACCAGATCGACCACGCCGTCGGCCTCAGCCAGATCGCGCCCGTCGGCGCCGAGGTCGGCCCGGACCGCCCGCTCGCCGTCGTCCACGCCCGCGGCGACGCCAGCGCCGAAGAAGCCGTCGCGGCCCTGCGCGCGGCGGTCACCGTCGGCCCGCAGGCGCCCGAGCCCCGCCCGGTCCTGCTCGGCCGAGTCTGAACCTAAAGGGGACTGTCCCCTTTATCTTGCGGCTCGCGTGGAATCGCCCGCTGAGCGGGGATTCTTTCCTAAAGGGGACTGTCCCCTTTAGGCGGAGCCGGGGAGGCGCTGGACGGCCTCCGCGACGATCCGGCCCTCGCCGCGCGAGGAGAGCAGGACGACCTCGACCTCGTGGCCGCTGACGTGGACGCCGGCCGCGCACATCATCGCGATGGTGCGGTCAGGGAAGGCCCACGCGCTGCCGCTGTCGCAATCGACCACCTGATAGGTCTGCTCCACGGGCGGCAATCTACAAGCGCCGTGAGCGCTTCACAGGCACCATTGGTCTAGGGTCGCGGCCGACATGGGTCTGCCGCTGGCCGAGCTGCACGTCCACCTGGAGGGCACGGCGCCGCCCGAGCTGATCCGCCGGCTGGCGACGCGCAACGGCCTCCGCGTCCCCGAGGGCGTGTTCGCCGCGCCCGACCGCTTCGCCTGGGTCGACTTCCTCGACTTCCTGCGCACCTACGACCTGGCCGCGAGCGTCGTTCGCACCGCGCAGGACTACCGCGACGTCACCTACGAGTACCTGGTCGGCTGCGCGCGGCAGGGCGCGCTCTACGTCGAGCTGCTCGCCTCGCCCGACCACGCCGCCTCGGTCGGCCTCACCGACGAGGAGCACTTCGGCGGCATCGCCCAGGGCATCGACGACGCCCGCGCGGACACCGGCATCGAGGCGCGCATCCTCGCCGTGGCCATCCGCAACTTCGGCGTCGAGGCGGCCGAGGCGATCGCCCGCAACCTCGAAGACGACCGCCACCCCTACGTCGTCGGCTTCAACCTGGCGGGCGACGAGGCCGGTTACCCCCCCGCGCAGTTCGCTCGCGCCTACGAGATCGCGGCCGGCTCCGGGCTCGGCTGCACCGTCCACGCCGGCGAGCACGCCGGGGCCGCGTCGGTGCGCGAGGCCCTCACGCTCCCGGTCACCCGGATCTCCCACGGCGTCCGCGCCACCGAGGATCCGGAGCTGGTCCGCGAGCTGGCCGACCGGGGGATCGTCCTGGAGGCCTGCCCCACCTCCAACGTGGCCACCGGCGTGTACAAGGGGTACGAAACTCACCCACTGAGGGATCTTTACGAAGCCGGTGTGAAGGTGACGTTGGGTTCTGACGACCCCCCCTATTTCGGCGCTAGCATCGGCGGCGAGTATGCCGTGGCGCGCGAGCGCCTCGGCTTTGAGGAGGGTGAACTGAGGTCGATCACGCGGACCGCCATCCAGGCGTCCTTTGCGGACGATGCGCTCAAGCGCGCCCTGCTCAAACGATTGACCCCCATGGCCGACCGTTCGAGCGAATAGGCTCGCACCCGGTCGCGTCCCACTAGAGAAGGAGTCCCGGCAGTGCGCCGACCTCTTCGTTTCATCCTTCCGGTCCTCGCCGCGGCCGCCCTAGTCGCGGCCGGGTGCGGCTCCGACAACAACTCGGGCTCCAGCGGCTCGAGCGGCGGCTCGGGCTCGAGCAAGAGCACCCCGGCCGCCAAGAAGATCAAGGTCGGGCTGGTGACCGACATCGGCGGCCTCAACGACCGCTCGTTCAACCAGCTCGCCAACCAGGGCCTCGAGCAGTCCGAGCAGACCCTGGGCATCCAGGGCCGCGTGCTGCCGTCGCACGCCAACAGCGACTACATCCCGAACCTGTCGAGCCTGGCCCAGCAGCACTATGACCTGGTGATCGGGGTCGGCTTCCTGATGGCCGACGCCATGGCCACGGTGGCCAAGAAGTTCCCGAACACGAAGTTCGCGATCATCGACGTCGACGCGACCACGCTGAAGGGCAAGCCGACCAACGTGCAGGGCCTGCTGTTCAAGGAGCAGGAGGCGGGCTACCTCGCCGGCTACATGGCGGGCCTGTACATGAAGGACCAGGGCTCCGGCGGCACGATCAGCTCGGTCGGCGGCCAGAAGATCCCGCCGGTCGACCACTACATCGCCGGCTACCAGGCGGGCGCGAAGGCGGCCGACCCGGGCATCAAGACCCTCAACGGCTACTCCCAGGACTTCGTCGACCAGGCGAAGTGCAAGGAGATCGCCCTCAACCAGATCCAGCAGGGCTCCAAGGTCGTCTTCCAGGTGGCCGGCCAGTGCGGCCTCGGCGCGCTCGACGCGGCCAAGGAGAAGGGCGCCCAGGGCATCGGCGTCGACGCCGACCAGGCCTATCTCGGCAGCCACATCCTCACGTCGGCCGAGAAGAAGGTCGACGTCGCGGTGGAGACCGCGATCAAGAACGCCCAGTCCGGCCACTTCCAGGGCGGCGACACCACGTTCGACCTCAAGAACGGCGGGGTCGGCATCGGCAAGACCAACTCGAACGGGGCCAAGTACCAGGACCAGGTCGACCAGGTCAAGCAGAAGATCATCTCCGGCCAGATCACCGTCCCGGACACGGTCAAGTAGGGGTGGACGACCACCAGTGAGCGCCGACGCGCCCGCGCTGGAGCTGCGCCGTATCACCAAGCGGTTCGGGACGCTCGTCGCGAACCGCTCGGTGGACCTCGAGCTGCGCAAGGGGGAGATCCATGCGCTGCTCGGCGAGAACGGCGCGGGCAAGTCGACGCTGATGAACGTCCTCTATGGGCTCCACCAGCCCGACGAGGGCGAGATCCTGCTGGGCGGGGAGCCGGTGACCATCGACTCCCCGCGCCGGGCCATCGGGCTGGGCATCGGCATGGTCCACCAGCACTTCATGCTCGTGCCGGTGATGACCGTGGCCGAGAACCTGGTGCTCGGGGCCGAGCCGCACCGCGGGCCGATGCTCGACTTCCGGGCCGCCGCGGCCCGCACGCGCGAGCTGTCGGAGCGCTTCGGGCTGGCGGTGAGCCCGGAGTCCCGCGTGGAGGACCTCGGCGTCGGCGCCCAGCAGCGCGTGGAGATCCTGCGCGCGCTGTTCCGCGGCGCGAAGATCCTCGTGCTCGACGAGCCGACCGCGGTGCTCACGGCCCAGGAGGCCCAGGACCTCTTCCAGGTGCTGCGCGCGCTCAAGGCCGAGGGCACCGCGATCATCTTCATCTCGCACAAGCTCAACGAGGTGCTCGACGTGGCCGACCGGATCACGGTCCTGCGCCGCGGCGAGAAGGTCGACACCGTCCCGGCGGAGGGAGCGACGACGCGCTCGCTCGCCCGCCTGATGGTCGGCCGCGACGTCCTGCTGCGCCTCGACAAGGCCGAGTCCAAGCCCGGCGAGCCGCTGCTCGAGGTCGAGGGGCTGTCGGCGCTCGACGACCGCGAGCTGCCCGCCGTGCGCAACGTCAGCCTGCAGGTGCGGGCCGGGGAGATCGTGGGCCTCGCCGGCATCGACGCCAATGGCCAGAGCGAGCTGATCGAGACGATCATGGGCCTGCGCCACCCGGAGTCCGGCCGCGTGCGGGTGGGCGGGCGCGACGTCACGTTCCGCGGCCCGCGC
>JAICUS010000542.1 GCA_025935735.1 Solirubrobacteraceae bacterium
AGAAGACCTCGGAGTACTCCCGGTAGGGATGCGCGACGAACCCCGGGTAGCCGGTGAACGGGCTTGCCGTCCACTCCCAGACCTCCCCGGTGGCCTCGAGCTGATCCCAGGTCGCCGCCTTCTCCCACTCCTGTTCGGTTGGCAGGCGCGCGTCGTGCGCGCGGGCGAAGGCGTCGGCCTCGAACCAGCTCACGTGGACGACCGGGGCGTCCGCGCGGCCGGCCGCGGCCCCGGCGTGGTGGGTGATGTCGTAGTCCTCCTTCCACGACCAGCCCTCGTCGGACCACCACTCGCGGCGCTCGTAGCCGCCGCCCTCGGCGAAGCTCAGCCAGGTCGCGTTGGTCACCGGCGTGCGGGCGATGGCGAACGCCGCCACGTCGACGGTGTGCCGCGGGCGCTCGTTGTCGTAGGCGAAGCCGTCGCCGTTGGCGCCGATCTCCGCCGGGCCGGCGGGCACCGCGACCAGCTCGAGCCCGTCGCCGCCCACGGACGCGGGCCCGGCGAAGCGCGGCGGCTCCAGGCCGGCCAGGTACATGGCCTGCAGCATCGTCTCGGTGTGCTGGAGCTCGTGGCGGATCACCAGCTCGTGCAGCTCCGCGTCGACCGGCGCCTCCAGCGCGCGCTCGCGCACCGCGTCCATGTACTCGCGCAGCGCCTCGCCGCGCAGGAACTCGAGGTCACCGCGCACCGCCCGCGGCGTCTCGAACGCGTCATAGAGCTCCGCGAGCCCGGGCCGCAGCAGCTCGCGGCCGGCCACCCGGTGGTTGAGCCAGAGGTCCTCGTAGGCCGCCACGTGGCCGAGATCCCAGGCCAGCGGGCTCATGATCGGATCGTGGACGGCGGACAGCTGCGCGTCGTCGAGATGGGCGACGAGGCCGAGCGTCCGGCGGCGTACTTCGCCCATCACGTCCCGGAACTCCACTGAGGGCACCATACAGACCCCGATCTTTCGGCCCGCGAAAGTGGCGCCGCTACAGCAGCCGGCCGAACCAGGCCATCGAGAGCGCGCCGGCCGCCACGAGCAGGACCGCGCCCGCGCCGGCGAACGCCGCGGTGACCTCGCGCTTCTCGTCGCGCGAGGACAGCTGCGTGCCCAGCCCCGCGTAGATCTCCTGGAGCTTGCCGGCCTCGGTGGCGGTGAACTCCTTGCCGCCGGAGAGCGTGGCGATCTGCTTGAGCCCCTCGATGTCCGGCGGGACCGAGATGCGCTGCAGGAAGCCGAGCGAGTCGCGCAGCTGGACCTCGCCGCCGGGCGTGCCGAGCGCGACGGTGAAGATCGGGACGTGGGCCGCGCGGGCCTGGCGGGCGACGTCGAACGGGTCGAGGTTGCCCGACGTGTTCTTGCCGTCGGACAGCAGGACGATCACCGACGGCAGCCGGCGCACGCCGGTGCCGCCGGCGTTCGGGACCGGCGTGCGCGCGGCCAGCAGCCCGCGCTCCAGCCCGTCGCCCATCGCCGTCCCGCCCTCCGCCTGCAGCTGGTCGAGCGCGCCCTTGACCTGCGAGCGGTCGGTGGTCGGCGCGACGTCCTGCTGGGCGAAGTCCGAGAACGAGATCAGCCCGAGCCGGAACGACGGCGGCAGCTTGTCGGTCAGCGTCTTGGCGGCCTTGACCGCCGCGCTCAGCCGGTCGGGCTTGACGTCAGTGGCGTTCATCGAGCCGCTGATGTCGGTGACCATGATCACGTTGGCCGCGCGCTGCGGGGCGGCCACCGTGCGCTGCGGCCGGGCGAGCGCGACGACCAGCGCGGCCAGCGCGCCCAGCAGCAGCAGGAAGGGGACGTGACGCCGCCAGCCGGGGCGCTCGGTGACGAGGTTGCCGAGCAGCGCCGGGTTCGCCCAGGCCGCAGACTCGCGCCGGCGGCGGCGCTGGAGGCCCGCGTAGGCGAGCGCGGCCAGCGGCAGCAGGAGCAGCCCGGCGAGCAGGACGGGCTCGGCGAAGCTCATGAGGAGGCCGCCTGACGCCGTGCCCGCCCACCCGCCACGGCGGCGCGGGCCGGGGCGCCGGCGCGCAGCGCGGCCTCGCCGCGGCGCAGGTGGCTCGCGAACGTCCGCAGCCAGTCACCCTCGGTGGAGAGCACGACGTGGTCGGCGCCCGTGCCCCGCAGCATCCGCGCGACCTCCTCGCGGTCCGCGGCGGCCGCGGCGGCGAAGCGCGCGCGCAGCTTCTTGCGGCGGGTGTCGACGTGCACCTGGCGGCCCGTCTCGGGGTCGACGAGCCACAGGTCGCCGGCGCTCACCAGCTCCTGCTCGCGCGGGTCGACGATCTCCACCGCCATCACGCCGTGGCGCGCCCGCAGCGCGCGCAGCGGCCCCTCCCAGTCGCGCGGGCCGCGGAAGTCGGACACGATCACCACGAGCCCGCGCTGGCGGCCGAGCGCGGCCACGCGCTCCAGCGCGAAGCCGAGCGACGTGGCCCCGGCGCCGTCGGCCTCGGCGCCGCGGCGCAACTCGGCCAGCAGCGCGAGCAGCCCGAGCCGCCCCTGCCGCGGGCGCAGCATCCGCGGCTCGCCGGCGCCGAACGCCAGCACGCCGAGCCGGTTGCCGCGGCGCGTGGCCACGTGGCCGACGGCCAGCGCGACGCCCTCGGCCACGTCGGCCTTGCGGCGGTCCGCGGTGCCGAACGTCATCGACGCGGACACGTCGAGCGCCAGCCAGGCGGTCAGCGCCCGCTCGCCCACGTGGACGCGCACGTGCGGCTCGCGCAGCCGGGCGGTGGCGTTCCAGTCGATGTGGCGCACGTCGTCGCCCGGGAAGTACGGCCGGATCATGGCCAGCTCGGTGCCGCTGCCCACCTGCGGCGTCAGGTGCTCGCCGGGGACCAGGCTCTCGATCCGCCGCATGACGGCGAGGTCGAGCGAGCGCAGGACCGCGGGCGGGACGGGCCCCGGGCCCGGCTCGGACGCGCTGCGCTCCGGCGCGGGCGGGACGATCCGCCTCACGGCAGCCTCCCGCCGCGCACCAGCCCGAACCCGGCGCCGGCCAGCAGCAGCACGAGCGCGCCGCCGGCGAACGCGGACGTGACCTGGCGCTGCTCCTTGAAGTGCGCCAGCCGCGTGCTCAGGTTGCGATAGACCGCGCTCAACCGCTGCGCGTTGGGCGCGGCGAAGTACTCGCCGCCGGTGTCGCGGGCGATGTCCTGCAGCACGAGCGGGTCCGGCGGCACCCGCTCGTAGGTCACCGCGCCGGTCTCCTTGTCCACGTGCTTGAGCTGCCCGTTCGGCGTGCCCAGCGCCACGGTGTAGATCGGGATCTTGTACTTCTTGATCTGCTGGACGACGTCGACCGGGTCCGCGCCGCGCGTGGACGCGCCGTCGGAGAGCATCACGATCGCCGCCGGCAGCCGGCGCGAGCCGCCGAGCCCGTCCGGCACCGGCACCCGCGCGGAGTTGACCGCGAGCTGGATGCCGTCGCCCATCGCCGTGCCGCCGTGCACCTTCATCGAGTCGATCGCGGCGATCACCCGCGCGTGGTCGGTGGTCGGCTCGGCGAGCTGCTGCGCCGCCGAGCCGAAGCTGATGAGCCCGAGCCGGAAGTCGGACGGGACGCGGCGGGCGAACGTCCGCGCCGCCGACTGCGCGGCCGCCAGGCGGGTCGGCTTGACGTCGGTCGCGGTCATCGAGCCCGACGTGTCCGTGAGCAGCAGGACCGTCGCCTCGTGCCGGACGGCGGCGACCGTGTGCTGCGGCCGGGCCAGCGCGACCAGCAGCGCGGCCAGGGCGAGCAGGCCGAGCAGCGCGGGCAGGTGCCGCGCCCACGAGCGCCCGGCGGACACCGCGGCCAGCACGTCGATGTTCGTGTAACGGACGGCGAAGCGGCGCCGCCGCCGCTGCGCGAGCACGTAGGCCGCCGCGGCGAGCGGGACGAGCCCGAGCAGGGCCAGCAGCAGCGGCGCCTGGAAGCTCACGGGCGAGTACCGCGACTCTCAGCGAGGGC
The DNA here is from genome assembly GCA_025935735.1 of Solirubrobacteraceae bacterium. The sequence continues at coordinate 3,936 of JAICUS010000542.1, forward strand.
CGGATTCGCTGGCGCAGTGAGTATCGCTTCGCGGATACTCACGTCCCGTACTGATGATGTTCCTGCGCCAGTTCGATGCGGGGCATCGGCACGCGCTCGAGCACGTCGTCGAGCACGCGGTCGGTGTCCACGCCGGCGGCCAG
>JAICUS010000165.1 GCA_025935735.1 Solirubrobacteraceae bacterium
ACCTGCTGGACGACGATGATCGCGGCGAGCACGATCAGCGCCTCGGTGGGGCCGTTGCCGACGAGTGCGACGAGCACGGCGGCGGCGCCGGCCGCGATCGCGCCGATGATCGGGAAGAACGCCGCCAGCCAGGTGAGCACGATCAGCGGCAGCGCGAGCGGCACGCCGACGAGCACGAGCGCCACTCCGATGAACACGGCGTCGACCGTGGCCACGAAGCAGATGCCGCGGATGTAGGTGCCGAGGACCGCGAACGACTCTCGGCCCCAGCGGTCGAGCCCCGCGCGCCGCTCGCGCGGCGCGAGCGTGACGAGCCAGGTCCACATGCGGTCGCCGTCGCGGACCAGGAAGAACGCGAGGAAGAGGACGAGCACTGCGCCGCCGGCCGCGCCGGCCACGACGGTCGCCCCGGTCAGCACGTCGCCGGCCAGCCGGCCGCGCTGGTCGGCCAGCGAGTGGATCGCGCTGTCCACGGCGCGCGACGCCTCGGCGCGCGAGATCCCAGCCACGTCGTGGCCGACCGAGTAGACGACCTGCTCGAGGCCCTGGCGGAGGTTCGATCCGAGGTCGCTGGCCCGGGCCACCACCGGCGGCACGATCAGCGCCAGCGCCGCCGCGACGACGACCACCAGCAGCAGCAGCGAGGCGGCCGCGGCCGGTGCGGGCGGAGCGCCGCGGCGCTGCAGCCGCGCCGCCACGGGGCGCAGCAGCGCGGCCAGCAGCAGCGCGACCGCGCCGGGCAGCAGCACGGCGAGCACGCGCTCGGCCAGCCACCAGGTGGCCACGACCAGCGCGCCCACGCCCAGCAGCCGCCAGGCGCCGGTGCCGGCCGAGGCGAGCCAGCCGTCGCTGCGCGCCCGCGGCGGCATCGCGCTCAGCGGGTGTACTCCGCGGGCGCGATCAGCTGCGAGCCGGCCATGCTTGAACGCCATGCGCCGGTCGACCCGGAGCCCGTGAGCCAGCCGACCACGTAGGCGCCGGCGAACCCGCCGAGGCCGCCGAACGCGTTCACCAGCCCGGTGGCCGCGCCGGCCACGCGCTCGGGCACGCAGTCGCGCACGAACGCGAAGTACGGGCCGTAGGGCGCGTACATCGCCGCCGCGGCCACGATCAACAGCGCGAACGACCACCAGAACGCGCCCGGCCCGAGCAGGTAGGACGCATAGAAGACGATCGCGCCGAGCAGCAGCGGCGGCCAGATGAAGATGCGCCGGCGCGCGGTCTTGTCCGAGGCCCAGGAGTCGCCCAGCATGGCGAGCGCGGCCGCGGCGTAGGGGATCGCGGACAGCAGGCCGGTGGCGGTGATGCCGAAGCCCGAGGCGCCCTTGACGATCGTGGGCAGCCAGAACACGAAGCCGTAGACGCCGACGCTCCAGCACAGGTACTGGAGCGCCAGCACGACCACGTTGCGCTCGCGCAGCGCCGCGGCATAGTCGCGCACGGACGGCGTGCGGTCGTCGTCGTCCTCGCGCTCGGCGGCCAGGCGGTCCTCGACCGCCGCGCGCTCGTCCTCGGCCAGCCAGGTCGCGTCGGCGGGACGGTCGGCCACCAGCGCGCGGAAGATGAACGCCCAGGCGATCGCCGGCAGCCCTTCGAGGATGAACATCCCGCGCCAGCCGGCGAGGTGGACCAGCCAGCCCGACAGCGCGGACATCCACAGCAGCGTGATCGGGTTGCCGAGGATCAGGAACGTGTTCGCCCGGCCCCGCTCTGACCGGGTGAACCAGTGGGCGAGGAACACGAGGCTGGCCGGGATCACCGCCGCCTCGACGACGCCGAGCAGGAAGCGATCGACCATCAGCGCCCACACCCAGGGGACGACGCCCTGGGCGGCGGCGAGGATGCCCCAGGCGATCAGCGACCAGAACATCAGCCGCTTGACGCTGCGGTGCTCGGCGTAGTGGCCGGCCGGCACCTGGAAGAAGAAGTAGCCGAGGAAGAACAGCGCGCCGAGCAGCGAGGAGGCCCCGGCGCCCAGGCCGAGGTCGTGCTTGAGGCCGCCGGCGGCACCGATCGAGTAGTTCGAGCGGTCCAGGTACGCGAAGGTGTACGTGATGAAGGCGATCGGGATCAGCCGCCGCCAGCGCTGTGAGCTCAGTACGGTCGCCATTGTCCTGGGGTGCCCGCCCGCGCCGACCGCCCCGGCCGTTGCGTCCGGTGACTTACAGGCTCCGTATACGGGGTAGTGCCCGCGCCCATGGAGCTGAGCCCCCGGCTGATCGACGTCGCCGTGCCGCCGCGCCCCGCGGGCGTCGTGCTCGTGCTGCACGGCGGCGCGAGCCGGCCGGACAGCCCGATGGTCAGCCCGACGCAGCTCTCGGTGCTGCGGATGATCCCGATCGCCTGGCGGATCGCCGCCGCCGGCCGCCGCCGGCTGGCCGTCTTCCGGCTGCTCAACTCGCGCCGCGGCTGGGACTCCGAGCACACGCCGGTCAACGACGCGCGCTGGGCGCTGGCCGGCATCGCCGAGCGCCTCGGCGCGCTGCCCACGTGCCTGGTCGGCCACTCGCTCGGCGGCCGCGCCGCCCTGCTGTCCGCCGGCCAGGCGCGCAGCGTGGTCGCGCTGGCGCCGTGGGTCCAACCGGACGACCTGCCGCCGGGGCTCGACGGCCAGCGCATCCTCATCGTCCACGGCGCCCGCGACCGCGTGGCCAGCCCGCAGCGCTCCGCCGCGCTGGCCCGAGCGCTCGCCGCCCGCGCCCAGGTCGGCTACGTCAGCGTGCGCGACGGCACCCACTCGATGCTGCGCCGCCACCGCCTGTTCGACGGGCTGGCCGCGGACTTCGCCGCCGGCACACTGCTCGGCCGGCCGCCTCGCGGCCCGCTCGCCCGCCTGGCGGAGGGCGAGGCCTGGATCGAGCTCTAGCGGCGGCGCAGCAGGAACACGACGGACGCCAGCACCTCGGTGCCGACGGCGAGCACGATCCCGGCCCAGGCGAGCACCGCGGCGACGCCGGTCGCGTCCAGCCGGGCGAGCGCGACGAGGCCGGCGGCGGCGAGGAGGCCGCGGATGAGGAACGCGCGCGGCATCAGTTGGGGGGCGCGATGCGGCGACTGCGGCACCGACAGCACGCTACACCCCTCCTCCGGCGGGCCCGGGGACTCCCCGTGCGCACGCCGGCGAGGGGTCGGCCGCGCGGCGCCGAGGGGCAGACGGCGCCGCGCGAACCGCTTCATTGCGCCCCGGCGCCCGTCTGCTCGCTGCGGCGCACGTAGGCGGCGAATTGGCGCTCGAAGGCCGGCCACCAGGCCGGGGACACCTCGAGGCCGGAGGGGCTGGGCGGCATCGCCGGCGGGACGCGGGGCTGCGAGCCCCCGCCCCCGCCGCTGCCGCCGTCGTCGCCGCCGCCGTCGGCCGCGCGCCGGGCCGACCGGTCCGACGCGCGCACGGCGGCGGCGATGGCCAGCATGCCCGCGAGGGCGACGAGCAGCAGAAGGATCGCTGCGGCGGCGCTCATGGCTACTGCCCCTGGCGGACGCCCGGCTCGCCGAGCTCGTACTCGAGCGCGCGCATCGGCCGGCCGCCCGGCACGTTCGCGGACTTGCGCAGGTCGCCCAGCGGCAGGACCGTGCGGCCCCACGCGGAGGCGATCATCATCGCGCCGGCGACGTAGCAGGCGATGAACGACGAGGCGACGAGCACCCAGCCACCCGCGCGCTCCCAGCCGAGCCCACCGACGAGGTAGTGGACCGCCACCAGGGCGGAGCCGACGGCCAGCGGGGCCAGGACGGCGAAGATGCCGAGGTTCTCGCCCAGTGCAGCGATCATGCCGAAGCCGGTGATCACGGCCAGCACGAGGAACCAGTAGCCCAGTGGAGTGAAGACGCCCGCGGCCGGGATGGTCAAGGTGCCGACCGTGGCGAGGAGCTGGAGGATGCCGTAGGCGATCCAGAACGAACCCCACATCCCGTGGATGGCGGTGGCGAGCCCGTCGCGGGCCTTGTAGGCCCACATCCCGGCCAGGAACTGCGCGACGCCGCCGAAGACCGCGGCGAACGGGAACAGGTACTGCGGCGTGCTCGCCGTGCCGTACCAGCCGGCCATGTGGGCGGCGACCATGAAGGTGGCGCCGGCGAAGCCGAACAGCCCCAGGATCGAGGGGGCGGCGATCGGCTGCAGGAACACGCGCGTGTGGTCCACCCATTCCCGGTGGTCCAGCGCGCGCCCGTCACTGCCGTTGTGTGTATGTGCTGCTGCGGCCATGTAGGTCTCCTTGCTTGATCTGATTGACGGCCATGGCCGTCGCCTGCCCGCCGCGCGCGCCGCCCCGTCGAGCCCTCGTCGGCCGTCTGACAGCGGTTGTTCGTCAGCCGCCGAGCTGGCCGAGCGTGACCTTCACGTCGTGCGTGCCGCCGTCCGCGCGGTGGACCTTCACGCTCACCTGCTGACCCGGCTTCAGGCCCGCCAGCACCGACGTGAGCGCGCTCACGTTCGGGGTCGGCCGCCCGGCGACCGCGACGATGATGTCGCCCCGCTGCAGTCCCGCCTTGGCGGCCGCGCCGCCGGGGTCGGTGGAGACGACGGCCACGCCGCCGCCGACCACGGTCGCCGCGTTGACGCCCAGCGCCGCGCGGCCGGACTCGGTCACCTTGCCGTCCGCGATCAGCTGCTTGGCGATCGAGGTCACGGTGTTCGACGGGATGGCGAAGCCGATGCCGGGCGCGGCCGAGCCGCCGAGCTCGGGGTCGAGCGCCGCGAGCGTCGGGATGCCCACCACGCGGCCCTGCAGGTCGACCAGCGCGCCGCCGCTGTTGCCGGGGTTGATCGCCGCGCTCGTCTGGATCGCGGAGGGCAGCGTGACGCCGTTGGACCCCTCGGGGACCGTCCGGCCCAGCGAGCTGACGATGCCCTGGGTGACGCTCGAGCGCAGCCCGAGCGGGTTGCCCACGGCCATCACGATGTCGCCCACCACGAGCTTGCCGGAGTCGGCGAACGTGGCCGGCTTCAGGTCGCCCGCGCGCGCGTGGATCACCGCCAGGTCGCCCGGCGCCCAGCGGCCCACCAGGTCCGCGGCCACCTGGCGGCCGGAGGCGAGCGTCACCTTGAACGTGTCCGCGCTGCCGACGACGTGCGCGTTGGTGACGATGTCGCGCTTGTCGTCGAACACGATCCCCGAGCCCAGCCCCTCGCTCGTCTGCACCTGGACGACCGAGGGCGAGACGTCCGCGACCACGCGGCGGAACGCGGTCTGCAGGGCGACGCCGGAGGAGCCGGCGTTCGTGGTCTTGGCGGCGGCGGCGGAGCGCTTGTGGTCCGAGCCGCCGCAGGCGGTGAGGGCGACGGCGGCGAGCGCGGTCGCGGCGAGCAGGCGAAGTCTCATGCCGTGGCCGTGCCCCGCGCGCGCGGCGAACGGCTGCCCTGCGTGTGTGCGCTGACCCGGCGTCGCGGGCCTGACGGCGGGGCGCGTGCAAAGCCGGCCGAAGTGGGTAGGGCCGGCGCGGACCGAGGATCGCGGCCGGCCGGCGGCCGGCCGCACGAAAGGGGCAAGGAGCGCACATGGATCAGGCCGGACCGAGGAACCGACAGCGCACGCTGCGCCACGCCGCACCCGACCGCGTCCGCGAGATGCTGGACAAGTACCGCCGCCGCGCCGCCCGCGACGTGCCCGCCGCGCTCTACTCCAGGCGCACCGGCGACGGCAGCAGCCAGGGCACCGGGCCGTTGGCGCCGCGCCGCAGCAGCTCCACCCGGTAGGTCCCCGGCCCGGGCAGCCCGGCGCCGGGGTCCGGCACGGCGCGGCCGTCGCGGAGCAGCCGCACGGTCGTGCCGGGCGGGGCGTCGACCTCCAGCCGCCCGCCGGCGATCCGCACGCGAGCCTTCAGCGGGTCGCCGAGCGGCGGCACGGCGAGCGCCGTGGCCCCGCGGCGCAGCGCGCGCAGCACGGCGGCCGTGTCCGGGCCGTCGGCGCCCTGCAGCGGCGCGTCGAGCTCGAGCACGGTCTGCAGCTGGCTCATCCAGCGGGCGTGCGGCATGATCGAGCGCACCCGGCCGCCGACCCGCAGCCCGGCGGCGTGGGCGTCCAGCCCGCCGAGGCCGGCCAGCGGCGCGCGCGCCGACAGCGCGTCCCAGCGCCCGAGGTGGCCGGGCGGCGGGCCGCGCAGAACGACGCGGGACGGCGCGAGCAGGTCGCGCAGCGCGGCCGCCGGCGAGCGCCAGCCCTCGGCCGTGTCCGTGGCCAGGCTCCACACCTCCACGCCCGCCAGCGCCGGGTGCGCGAACGTGCTCCAGGGATGCGGCCGGCCGATCCGGGTCGACATGGCCGAGCCGGCGGAGAACGGGTGCGCGGCGATGCCGAAGCCGCCCGCCGCCTGGACGGCGTCGAGGATCGCCCGCTCGTCGCGCCCGCGGTGGGCGATGACGCCGCCGGTGCCGAACACCAGCAGGTGGCCGCGCCGCGGCGACACCTCGTGGCCCACGACCACGAGCACGCCGTCGCCCCAGCCGTCCTCCCCCGCCTCGCGCGCGCCGAGCGTGTCGTGGTCGGTGAGCAGCAGCACCCGCGCGCCCGCCTCGCGCACGGCGCGGCGCAGCTCGGCCACGGTCGCCGTGCCGTCGGAGTGGACCGAGTGCACGTGGGCGACGCAGCGCACGCGCTCGGTCACGACTCGGCGCGGTCGCCCCTGCGCGCCAGCGACCCGCGGCGCACCGGCATCCCGGAGCGGGCCAGCAGCGCGAGCAGCACCCCGCCGGCGCCCGCGCCGACGAACCCGTCGAACAGGTCGTTGGCGGTGTCGGACTCCGAGATGAACAGGTGCTGGGAGAGGAAGGCGTCGACCGCGAACTCGTAGATCTCATAGGCCGCCGCGCCGGTCACGCCGAGCGCCGCGGCCACGATGGCCATCCCGACGCGGTGGCGGGTGGTGTTCTCGCGCGCGAACGGCGGCACCACGGAGAGGCGGACGAGCGCGATGTAGGCCAGCGGCCCGACCGCCAGCGGCAGCGTGATGTGGACCAGGTTGTCGTACCAGCTCAGCTTCTCGAACAGGCGCAGCGCGTCGCCCCAGCCGTTGAACGCCATCGCGACGATGAACGCGACGTCGAAGCGCCGCGGCGGGTCCACCGCGCGCACGAGCAGCACGGCGATCGCCGAGAACGTGAGGTCCCAGGCCGCGTGGAAGCGCCCGAGCGCGAAGAACACCACCGCGGCGGCGAGGTAGTGCAGCCGCAGCAGGTCGATCGAGTCGCGCACCAGCGGATGCCAGTCGCCGTGCAGCACACGGCGCCGCGCCTGCGCGCTGCCCAGCACCGGCCGCCGGAGCAGCGGCCGCAGGAAGCGCTTCCCGCGGCCGACCGCGCTGCGGGCATGCGGATGACCCGTGCTCATACGCCCGGTCCTTGCCCGCGCACCGCCTCCGCACCGGGCCCCGGTCAGCCCGCCTACCGGCGGGCGACGTCGACCGGCGTGCCCAGCGGGACGGTGTGCGCCAGCCGCACGATCGCCGCGTTGCGCACCCGGATGCAGCCGTGGCTGACGTCGTGGCCGAGCGCGCCCGGGCGGCTCGTGCCGTGGATGCCGACCTGGCCGTCGCCGCCCTCGAAGCTCGTGTAGACGTCCGAGTGGGCCGAGAGCCCGAGCGCGTAGGGGCCGAAGAAGCCGTGCGGGTCCGGCGGGCGGATGAGGTCGGTGACGTAGTAGCGCCCGGTGGGCGTCGGCGAGACGGCGCGGCCGGTGGCGATCGGGGTGCGCAGCACGGCCCGGCGGCCGCGCCAGAGCACGAGCCGGTGCGAGCGCAGCCGCACCTCGATGCGGTACGCGGTCTGGCTGAGCCGCACGGCGTGCGCCCGGATCCAGCCCGTCGCGCGGTTGGGCCGCGTCGGCAGGTGGACCTCCAGCCAGCCGCGCCGCCGGCGCTCGACCAGGAACACCAGCGCCAGCCGCTGCCCGTTGAAGGTCCGCGCGCGCACCACGCGCCCGCGCGCGTGCGCGAATGGGCGCGTGTGCACGGTCACCCGGCGTCCCCGCGCCGTGGCGATGAGATGGCGGCCGCGAGTGCTCAGGACGGACTCCGGCGAGAACCGGGCGCCTGCGTCCCCCGACGGGGACCCCCCGGGCAGCGCGGACAGCCGGCCGGGCACGACGGGAGGAGCGGCCTCGCGGCCCCCGCCGCTCAGCGCCGCCCGCAGCGCCGCGCCCGCCGCGACGGCCACGACGAGCACGGCGAGGCCGGCGAGGAGGCGCCACGCGCGCCGCCGGGCACCCCGCGGCGCCGCGCCTCCCCGCGACCCCATCTCAGCCCGTCATCGCCGGGTCGCCCGAGGCGGCCGAGCCGGCGGACGCGGACTTCATCACGATGAACCCGGTGCCCTTCACGGCCTGGAGCACCGTGGCCATGTCGGCCGCCGGGTTGAACGCCTCCGGCGCCGGCGACGGGTTGCCCGTGCCGTGCCCGACGATCGAGCGGATCCAGGCGGCGTGGCGGGCCTCGACCGGGTGGATCGACAGCGCGGCCTCCAGGATCGCCGGCGTCTTGATGTTGCCCGCCTGGCCCTGGTAGGCCTCGACGCCGGTGTCCTCGAGCACGATCGCCGTCCGGGCGAACTTCGCCTGGTCGCCGGTCGTGCCCTGGAAGTCGAAGCTCGGCCGCTTGACGGCCTTGCTCCCGAGCGCCTTCTTGAGCGCCGCCACGTGCGCCGCCTCGTGCTGGCCGACGACGTCCGCGAACCGCTTGTACTCGCCGCTCAGCGCGCCGATGTCCTTCGCCCGCTTGTAGAACGCGGCCTCGAGGTACTCGAGCGTCAGCGCGTAGTTGAGGATCGCCACGTCGCCCTTCGGCGTCGCGGCGGAGGCCACGCCGGCGGGCAGCAGGGTCGCCGCCATGCCGGCGCCCACCAGGGCGCCGCCGCGGCGCAGGAACGAGCCGCGGGTGGTGCCGCCGGCCTCGGTGAGCCGGCCGGCCGCCTCCTCCAGCGCGCCGTCGGAGTCGAACGCGAGCAGTCGCGAGATGTCCGGAACCATGCGATTCACCCCTTGATGAAGCCGGTGGACTTGACCGCGCTCAGCACCTGGGACATCGACTTCGGGGTGCTGAAGGCGGCGGGCGCCGGGACGGGGTTCTTGCCGGCCCCGATGATGTCGCGCACCCACGAGGCGTGCCGCGCCTCGACGGCCAGGATCGCGCCCGCGGACGCCAGGATCGCCGGGGTCTTGATCTTCGGGCCCTGCCCCTGGTAGGCGGCCACGCCGGTGTCCTCCAGCGTCATCGACGTGCGCAGGAACGTGCCCTCCTTGGCCGTCGTGCCCTTGAAGTCGAAGCTCGGCTTCTTGGTGGCCGCGCTCCCGAGCGCCTTCTGCAGCGCGGCGACGTGCGCGGCCTCGTGGCCGGCCACCACCTGGGCGAACCTGGCGGCGATCCCGTGCAGCTTGCCCTGGCTGACGGCCTCGGCGTAGAACGCCGCCTCGAGGTACTCGAGCGTCAGCGCGTAGTTGAGGATCTTGACGTCGCTGTTGGGCGTGCTCTTGCCGAGCGCCAGGCCGACGGGCAGTGCGCCCAGGCCGAGCCCGGCGGCGGCCAGCGCGCCGCCCTTGCGGAGCAGGCCGGCGCGGGTGTCGCCGGCCGCCGCGGCGGCCTCGCGGACGGCTCCGTCGCGGTCGACCTCTTCCAGGGTCGCGATCTCGTGCAGCGCAGGATCGGGCATCCCGCCTCCTTGCTCGTTGCAGGAACGGTCGGGCGCGGACGGCGGGGGACCCCTTTGCCCCGTGCCGTCGCGGCGCCTCCACCCGTACTTGCGCGCGAGCGCGGGAGGCGGATCACCTCATGTGCGCGACGTCAATGCTCCTCGCGCTCGCCGGCCGCCTCGGCCGGCTCCTGCTCGGCCTCCTCGTCGGGCACGAGCGCGGGATAGCCGCAGCGCGAGCAGCGGCGGATCCGCTCTATCGCGCGGACCGGCAGGTCCGTCTGGTAACGAGCGCCACAATGCTGACAACGGACTGCGACCACGTAGGGGCGCGTACCCCGACGCCGCACTCGCCGACACCGCCGCCGGTCAGGCGGTCGACAACTGAACGTGGCATGGCCGGGCATGAGAGCGAACCCGCGGGAACGGGTAGGGCGCTGCGCAGATGGGGCCTGAGTCGACCTTCATCCGTCCGGTCGGGGAGATCGCGAGCGTCCTCGACAGCGACGTCGACCTGCTGCAGGCGGTGCCGGCCGAGCAGCGCGAGAAGGCGCTGCACACGTCCCGCGCGCGGGTGCTGCGCGTGGAGCGCGGGGAGTGGGACGCCCGCCACGACGCGCAGGACGTGCGCGGCGGCCACGGGCTGCTCGTGCTCAGCGGCGTGCTCGTGCGGCGCGTCGGGATCACCGACCACATCGGCGCCGAGCTGCTCGGCCCGGGCGACCTGCTGCGCCCGCTCGAGCACGACGGCGAGCTGGCGACGCTGCCCTTCGAGGCGACCTGGCGCGCGCTGGAGGTGCTGCGCCTGGCCGTGCTCGACCACCGCTGGAGCGTGCGCATGTGCACGTTCCCCGACGTCGGCATCGCACTCACCGCGCGGGCGATGCTGCGCTCGCGCCGGCTGGCCAACACGCTGGTGATCGCCTCCCACCCGCGCCTGGACGAGCGCCTGCGGCTGCTGCTGTGGGAGTTCGCCGACCGCTACGGCACCGTGCACCCCGACGGCGTGCACCTGCACCTGCCGCTCACCCACGAGGTGCTCGCCGAGCTGGCCGCCGC
>JAICUS010000449.1 GCA_025935735.1 Solirubrobacteraceae bacterium
TGCGCCCGCCGCGCCAGATGAGCTTCATGTTCCGCCAGGAGCGCCGCCGGCAGACCGCCTGGGCGTTCCCGAGCGCCCAGGAGCAGGCCGCTCTGCACGCCTAGCCACCCACTCCGACCCCGGCGTGTCGGTCAGCCCGTGGGCGAGGATCGAGGCGAAGACGCACAGGGCGGCGAGGTCGAAGATCCGCTCGGCGCCCGGGAAGCCGTCGGCCAGGATCAGCAGCGAGAAGGTCATCGTGGCCACGCCCTTGGGGCCGAACCAGGCCATGAACGCCTGCAGGTGCAGGGGTAGGCGCGTGCCCAGCAGGGCGACGGCGATGGCCGCCGGACGGGCGATCAGCAGGGCGACCGCGACGAGGGCGACCGCGGCCCAGCCGTCGTGGAACAGGCCGTCGAGCGTCAGCAGCGAGCCGAAGACGACGAACACGCCGAGCTTGACGATCTCCACGATGTCGTCGGCCCGGTCCTCGAAGGTCTCGCGGATATCGTGGCGGCGGATGCCCAGCGTGATCGCGCAGACGAACACGGCGATCAGGCCGTTGCCGGCGGGCGGCAGCACCGTGACCCCGTAGGTGGCGAAGGCCACGCCGAGCGCGAACAGCGAGCGCTGGTGGGCCGGGATCGTGGCGGAGCGCGGCATGGCCCAGGCCGCCAGCAGCCCGATGGCGATCCCGTAGGCGAAGCCGAGCAGCACGTCCTGCAGGACGAAGTGCCACCACACGAAGCCCTGGCGGTCCGACAGCGCGGCGGCGAAGGCCAGCACGGCGGGCAGCGCCAGGCCGTCGTTCAACCCCGACTCCAGGTTCAGCGAGTGGCGGACGACCCGGGGGACGCGCGGGTTGGTCACCACCGAGGAGGAGAGCACCGGGTCCGTCGGGGAGAGCAGCGCGCCGACCAGGAACGCCTCGGTCCAGTCGAGCCCCACGATCAACTTCGCGGCCAGCGCGACGATGACCGCGGTCAGCGGCATGGCCACGGCGAGCTTGCGCAGCGGCAGCCGCCAGGCGGTCTGCAGCATCTCCGCCTCCACCTCGAGGCCGTCGCGGAACAGGATCACGATGAGCGCGACGACGGCGAGGTCGTGCATGAACTCGCCCCGTGGGTCGACGTCCAGGACGCCGAACCCGCCCTTGCCGAGGACGAACCCGGCGACCACGAACACCGCGGTCAGCGAGAGGAACGAGCGGTGGGCCAGGCCGGAGGCCAGCGCGCCCACCACGAGCAGGCCGCCGAAGATCAGCGTGGTGACGTCGAACTCCGCGGCGGCCACCAGCGTCACGCACGGTAGGGTCCCACAGGGGTGAGGATCACGGTGCTGGGCAAGTCGCCCGCGTGGCAGGACGCCGACGGCGCCTGCTCGGGCTATCTCGTCGAAGGCGGCGGGCAGCGCGTGCTGCTCGACTGCGGCCCGGGCGTGTTCGCCAAGCTGCGCCGGCTCGTCGACTACGTGGACGTCGACGCGGTGGTGATCAGCCACCTGCACGCCGACCACGTCCTCGACCTCGTGCCGTTCGCCTCCGGCCTGCGCTACGCGCCGCGCCAGCAGCCGGTGCCGGTGGCGGGCTGGCCCGGCAACGAGCATCCCGCCCGCCCGCGGCTGCTCGCGCCGCCCGGCGCGCCCGAGAAGCTCGCCGCCCTGTGCACCGCCACCGGCATGCACGCCGAGCACATCGAGACCGCGTTCGCCCTCACGGTCTACGACCCGGCGGAGACGCACACGCTCGGCGGCCTGACCGTCCGCTTCACCCCGGTGCCGCACTTCATCCCGTGCAACGCCGTCGAGCTCGCCGAGGGCGGCGCCCGCTTCACCTTCTCCGCCGACTGCGCCCCCAACGACGGGCTCTGCGAGTTCGCCGCCGGCACCGACCTGCTGCTCATCGAGGCCACCCTGCCGCGCCCCGAGCGCGAAGGCGACCGCGGGCACCTCACCCCCGGCGAGGCGGGCGAGCACGGCGCGCGGGCGAACGCCAAGCGGCTCGTCCTCACCCACATCTCCGACGAGCTCGACGCCGGCTGGGCGACAGCGGAGGCCGAGCGCACGTTCGGCGGCCCGGTCGAGCTCGCGCGCGAAGGCGCCGTGTACGAGATAAAGCCCTGAGGCGTTCCGGCCGACTACACGGGGTGTGACCCCCGCCACCGCCGCCATGGATGGCGTGCGACTGCTCTCGCACCGTCCGTCCGTGCTCTACAAGGTCGAGCACCTCGCCACCGAGCCCGCCACCGGCGACATCGCCGTGGAAGGGCTGCTGCTCGCCGGCCCGGGGTGGGATGAGCGGCTGAAGTCGGTCATCCGCTCGCTGTCCATCTCCGAGCGCGCCTGCCTGTTCGCCGTCCGCCTGGCCGACGAGCAGGGCCTGCCGGTCCCGGCCGAGACGCTGCTGGACCGCACCCGCACCGACTGGTTCCCGGAGTTCCTCAGCCACGGCCAGATGAAGCCGCACTTCCAGCCGATCATCGACCTGGCCACCGGCCGCGCCTACGGCCGCGAGGCGCTGATGCGCGGCAAGCTCGGCGCCGTCGAGCTGCGCGGCGGCGAGCTGCTGGCCGCCGCCGAGGCCCACGACGCGCTGTTCTCCTTCGACTACCGGGCGCGCGCCGCGGCGCTGGAGGTCGGCCTGCCGATCCTCCCCGACGGCGAGATCCTGTTCGTGAACCTCGACCCGCGCGCGTCGCTGGACGTCGAGAGCTCGCTGCGCACCACCTGGCCGATCGTCGGCCGGCTCGGCGCCGACCCCTCGCGCATCTGCCTGGAGATCGTCAAGCCCGAGCGCAACCCGGACCGCGACCTGCTGGCCGACATGGTCGACGCCCACCGCAAGCGCGGCGCGATGGTCGCCCTGGACGACCTGTCCGGCGGCCCCGACTCGCTGGCCTGCCTGGAGCTGCTGCGCCCCGACGTGGCCAAGATCGACACGGCGCTGACCGCCGGCATCCAGCACTCGCCCGCCCGCCGCGCGCTGGTCGCCGCCGTCGTGGCCTGCGCCCACGAGCTCGGCGCGAAGGTCGTGGCCGAGGGTGTCGAGCGCGTCGACGAGTTCAAGGCGATGGCCGAGCTCGGCGTCGACCTCGGCCAGGGCTTCTACTTCGGCCAGCCGACCGAGAAGCCGATGGCCGTCGACTCCCGTCTGGTTCGGCCAACGTCGTTCTGACCCCTGGGGTGGCGCAGCGTCGCGATAGGTAGCATCGAGGCGGATGGCCTCCGAGCGGGACCTCTTCGCCAACTTCGAGCGGATGCGGCGGGAGATGGACGAGCTGTTCGGCGACGTCCTCGACCGCGGCCTCTCGCCGCGCCGGCGCGGCGGGTTCTCGCCCGCCGTCGACGTCTACTACGCCTCCGATCCGCCGCGGGCGGTGGTCCGGGCCGACCTCGCGGGGATCGATCTCAACGCGGTGCAGCTGGAGATCCGCGGGCGCGAGCTGATCCTCACCGGCCACCGGGACCCCGAGGGCGGCGACGACCGCGTGTATCAGCAGCTGGAGATCGAGCACGGCCCGTTCCGGCGCGCGGTGGCGCTGGGCGCGGACGTGGACGCCGACGCGGCCGACGCCACCTACGAGGACGGGATCCTGACCGTCGAGCTGCCGCTCAAGCGGCCGGCGCAGCCGCGCTCGGTGCAGATCCGCGGGACCGAGCGGTGAGCGCGCCCGACGGCGACGCGCCGGCGGGGCTGCCCGAGCGCCTGCCGGTCCTGCCGCTGCGCGACACCATCACCTACCCGGACACGCTGACGCCGCTGGCGGTCGGCCAGGAGCGCTCGATCCGGCTGGTCAACGACGCGCTCACGAGCGACCGGATGCTCGTGATGCTCGGCTCCAAGGACCCGGAGCTGGACACGCCCGGGCCCGACCAGCTGCAGAGCGTCGGCGTCGCGGGCGTGGTGGCGCGGATGCTCAAGGTGCCCGACGGCAGCCTGCGCATCCTCGTCCAGGGCGGCCAGCGCGTGCGGATCGAGGGCTGGGAGGGGGAGGAGCCCTACCTGGTGGCCCGCGTGTCCGAGCTGCCCGACGTGGTCGAGGAGGGCCCGGAGCTGACCGCGCTGATGCGCAACGTCCAGCAGACGTTCACGCACATCATCGAGGAGGTCCCGTACCTCCCCGAGGAGCTGCAGATGGCGGTGGCCAACCTCGAGGACCCGTCGGCGCTCGCGCACCTGATCGCCGGCGCGCTGCGGATCAAGCCCGAGGAGAAGCAGGAGCTGCTCGAGGAGGTCGACGTGGCCAAGCGCCTGCGCCGGCTCTCGGAGATCCTCGCCCGCGAGCTCGACATCGTGGCCATCGGCTCCAAGATCCAGTCGCAGGTCATGGGCGAGATGGAGAAGTCCCAGCGCGAGTACGTGCTGCGCCAGCAGCTCAAGGCCATCCAGGAGGAGCTGGGCGAGAAGGACCCCGCCGAGGCCGAGGTGGACGAGCTGCGCGAGCAGCTGGCGGGCCTGAAGCTGCCCGAGGAGGTCCGCAAGCAGGCCGACCGCGAGCTCTCGCGCCTGGAGAAGCTCCCCCAGGCCGCGGCCGAGCACGGCGTCATCCGCACCTACCTGGAGTGGATCGCCTCGCTGCCGTGGGGCGTGCGCACCGACGACAACCTCGACCTCGGGCACGCGCGCACCGTCCTGGACACCGACCACTACGACATCGAGAAGGTCAAGGACCGCATCCTCGAGTTCCTGGCCGTGCGCAAGCTGCGTGGCCGGGGTGGTGGGTGGGAATCCAATCTCGGGGCGGCGATCATCTGCTTCGTCGGCCCGCCGGGCGTGGGCAAGACGTCGCTGGGGCGCTCGATCGCCCGCGCCATGGGCCGCAAGTTCGAGCGCATCAGCGCCGGCGGCGTGCGCGACGAGGCGGAGATCCGCGGCCACCGGCGCACCTACATCGGCGCCATGCCGGGCACGATCATCCGCGCGCTGCGCGACGCGGGCTCGGCCAACCCGCTGTTCATGATCGACGAGATCGACAAGATGGGCGCGGACTTCCGCGGCGACCCGGCCAGCGCGATGCTCGAGGTCCTGGACCCCGAGCAGAACAGCACGTTCCGCGACCACTACCTCGACGTGCCGTTCGACCTCTCCCAGGTCCTGTTCATCACCACGGCCAACACGCTGGACACGATCCCGCCGCCGCTGCGCGACCGCATGGAGATCATCCA
>JAICUS010000008.1 GCA_025935735.1 Solirubrobacteraceae bacterium
GGGTCTGGCCGGCCTGGTAGGCGAGCAGGGCCAGGTTGGTGAAGGTCTGCTGGGTCGCGTCGACCTCGGTGACGATCTCCTGGGCCGACACGGCCTTGGCCGTCTGGTTGAGCGAGAGGAAGGCCTGGATCATCTGGCGGGCGAGGCCCTCGTCCGGCTTCTTCGGGTTCAGGGCCGTGTACTTGTCCCAGGCCTGGCCGGCGGCGGCGAGCTGGCGCTTGCCGGCTGCGGTGTAGTTGCTTGTCGCCGGATCGAAGTTGTCGCCCACGGAGGCGATCTGGAGGCGCGCGCGGGCGAGGGCGGCCCAGGCGGCCGGTTCAGACGGGTTGGTGCGGGTCTGGCGGGCCGCGTTGTCGATCCGGGTCTGCAGGCGCTTGGTGGCCACATCCGCGCCGTTGCCGCTGCCGCGGTTGCCGGTGATCGCGTCGACGATGCCGCCGGACAGGCCGCTGGAGCCGATCGAGAAGCCGACGAAGCCGACGAACATGAGCAGCGCGAGCCCGAGGTACACGAGCTTGACGGTTCGGCGCCGTCCGGCGCTACGCAGATCGAACAGCATGAATGGTTCTCAGTCCTGATCGAGGGTGACAAGCTCCCGTTCGGGTTCCGAGGGAGCGTCGGCGTCCTCCACCGCGGCCTCCATCTCGGCATCGTGCCGGCGGGCGCGCCGGTCCAGGAGCCAGACGACAAGGATAGACAGCTCGTACAGCACGTACATGGGCAGCATCAGCAGCGTCATGGTCACGGGGTCCTGACCGGGCAGGACCATCGCCACGATGGCGATCACCAAGACCGCGTAGCGGCGGTTCTTCGACAGCATGCGCGCCGAGACGATGCCCAGCTTGTTCGCCGCCACCAGGAACACCGGGATCTGGAACAGCAATCCCATGGCCGCCAGCAGCAGGATCACGAACTTGTAGTACGGCTGCGCCTGCACCAACACGTCGAACGAGTCCGTGTTGAAGTTCTGCAGGAACTTGATGGCGCTCGGGACCACGGTGAAGTAGCCGAACACCACGCCCGTGACGAACAGGATCGGGATCCCGACCATGGCGGGGACCGCCACCTCCCGCTCCCGCTTGGAGAACGCGGGCAGGATGAACGCGTAGAGCTCGTAGAGGATCAGCGGCAGCGAGAGCAGCAGCCCCGCGTACGCCGACACCTTCAAGGTCTCCATGAACGGCTCGCCGACGCCCAGCGTCACCGGGCGGCGCGCCTGCACCTTCGGCGCGAGCAGGGCGGCCTGCTCGCCGCTGCGGGCCAGCGCCAGCAGCTCCGCCCGCATTCGCGGGTCCTCCTCGGTCAGCGCGAGCCGCCGGCTCACCGCCGCGTTCTGGAGCAGGAAGCGCTTGACCGCCTGGTCGTAGCGGGCGCCCTGGACGAGCGGGTCCTTGGAGCCGTGTGAGACGGTGGCGTCCAGCGGCCGGTTCAGGACGTCCAGCAGCGTGTGGTTCTGCCACATGCACACCGCGGTGGCGGCGGAGAAGGCGACGATCGCCACGACCAGCCGGACGCGCAGCTCCGTCAGATGCTCGACCAGGCTGAGCCGGTCCTCATGCGCGACGGGACGGAGCCTGCGAGCCATCGGGAAAGCTGACCCGCGCTAGCGGGTGGTGCGCTCGCGGACGACCTCGCCCTCGAGCGGAGCCTGCTCGCCCTCGGGGCGGCCGAGCGCGGCCTCGACCTCGCGCCGCTGCTTGGCGGGGCGCTCGGGCTCCTCGTCGCCGTCGTCGTCGTCCTTGCCGCCCTTGCTGGAGATCGAGTCCTTGAACTCGCGCATGCCGGTGCCGAGTTGCTTGCCCAAGCCGGGCAGCCGCTTGGGCCCGAAGATCAGGAGCACGATCACCAGCACGATGATCAGCTCCGTTGGTCCGATGTTTGGCACCGCTACTCCCCCGTGATCGTCACGTTCGCCATATCAGAGGCTGCGGACGAGGGTAGCGGTCCGGATCACTCGCGGACAGGTCAAGTTGCCCGGCGCCCGGCCGATCTACTCAGGCGACCCCTCCGTCGCTACCGGATCGATCACCACCATGAGCCAGCCCACCAACTCCAACGGCCAGTACGTGCGGCGCGTGACCCTGCCCTCCGGTCGCTCGATCGAGGTCGTCTACTTCGAGCCGCTCTCCACCCCCGCCGGGCCGCGCCGGCTCGACGATCTGCACGTCTGCCCCGAGTGCGACCGCGACCTCGTGTACCCGGTCGACTGGGAGGAGGCCTCCATGACGCACTGGGAGGTCGCCCTGCGCTGCCCGAACTGCGAGTGGACCGAGGTCGGCACCTACGACCAGGCCACCGTCGACCGCTTCGACGAGCAGCTCGACCTCGGCACCGAGGCGCTCGTCCGCGACCTCCGCCGCCTCGTGCAGGCGAACATGGAGGACGAGGCGGACCGCTTCGCCGCGGCCCTCGAGGCCAACGCGATCCTGCCGGAGGATTTCTAGCGGTAACGTCGCCCGGAGGTCGCGGAGGCCGGCGACACGTCCGCCGGCCCCGACGGACGGCTGGCGCGCCGGCCGTTCCGTGACCGCAGGGCGAAACCCCGTTTACGCGTAGCGGTCGACGACGCCATCGGCCACCAGCTCGAGCGCGGCCTGCTGGGAGGCCTCGGGCAGCGCCGGCAGCTGCGCCTTGGCGTCGGCGACCATCGCCAGCGCCGCCTCGCGGGCCGTCCCCAGGGCGCCGGTGGCGGCGATCGCGTCGCAGACGTTCTCGGCCTGCTCGGGCGTCCGCACCGACCGCAGGTCGAGCGCGGCCAGCGCCGGGTCCCGCTCCCGCGCGAGGATCAGCGGCAGCGTGACGGTCCCGTCCAGCAGGTCGGTCCCGCGGTGCTTGCCGGTCCGCTCAGCCGGTCCCGAGACGTCGAGTACGTCGTCGAGCAGCTGGAAGGCGAGCCCGATGCGGTTGCCGAAGTCGCCGAGCAGCGCCACGTCGCCCCCGCCCGCCAGCGCGCCGAGCTCGCACGCCGCCCGGAACAGCCGGGCGGTCTTCAACCCGCAGCGCCGCTGGTAGCGCTCGCGGGTCACCGACACCCGCCAGGCGTCCTCGCGCTGCAGCAGCTCTCCCTGCACGAGCGCGGACGACGCGTCGGAGAGGACCCGGATCGCCTCCGGGCGCCCACCCCCCGCCAGCTCGGCGAACGCGCGTGAGAACAGCAGGTCGCCCGTCGCGGTGGCCATCGCCCGCCCGGCGGCCGCCACGACGGTCGGCCGGCCGCGACGCAGTACCGCCGAGTCCAGCACGTCGTCGTGCACGAGCGTGGCGGAGTGGACCAGCTCGACCGCGACCGCCGCGCGCAGGGCAAGGTCGGGGTCCGCCGCCCGCGCGCCGGCGGCGACGAAGACCAGCAGCGGGCGCAGCCGCTTGCCGCCGGCGGCGATCGTGGCGCCCGCGTGCTCGCCCAGCACCGCGCCATGGGAGCGCGCCAGGACGCCGAGCCGCTCCTCGAGCGCGCGCATCATCGCCGGCACGTGGGCGCCGCCGGCCTCGACGACGGCGGCGACCGCCTCGGCGCTGGCCATCAGGCGACCGTCCCGTGGTGGAGGGCGATGATCCCGCCGGCGGTGAGGATCCAGCCGACCTCGCGGCAACCGGCATCCGCCAGCATCCCCGCGAGCGCCTCGGGCCCGGGAAAGCGCTTCACCGAGTTCGGCAGGTACGTGTACGCCTCGTCGAAGCGGCCGAGCAACGGGACGATGCGGTCGAACCACACCGAGTAGAACACCGACAGCGGCGGCTTGCGCGGGGTGGTGATCTCCAGCACGACCACCCGCCCGCCCGGGCGCACCACCCGCGCCATCTCGCGCAGTCCCTGCGCCAGGTCGCCGAAGTTGCGCGCCCCGAAGCCGACCGTGGCGGCGGCGAACTCGCCGTCCGCGTAGGGCAGCGCCGTCGCGTCCGCCTGCTCCCAGTGCAGCTCGGGCGCCTTCGCGCGGGCGCGCGCCAACATGCCCTCCGAGAAGTCCGAGCCGACGACGTCCGCCCCGCGCGACGCCAGCTCGATCGCCAGGTCGCCCGTGCCCGTGGCCACGTCGAGCGCCCGGTCGCCCGGCCCGACCCGCGCGAGGTCGGCCGCGCGCGAGCGCCAGCGGTGGTGCAGGCCCGCCGTCATCACCGTGTTCATGACGTCGTAGACGCCTGCGATGCGGTCGAACATCGCCCGCACCGAATCGGCGGGCAGGGTGCCGGCCCCGGCGCCCAGGAGGACCTAGCCGCCTTCGGGCGCGGCGCCGCTCTCGGTCTGGATCTGCTGCTCGCCGTTGCCCTTCAGCGAGGACAGGAAGTTCACCAGCGCGGTGAGCTTCTCAGGCGGCAGGTTGGCGAACGACGGCATCGGCGCAGTCGGGTTCTCCAGCGTGCGCCGGATCGCCCCGGGCTCGAGCTTGGACCCGATGTTGGTCAGGTGCGGCCCCGGCCCGTCATTGCCGTTCTCGCCGATCTTGTGGCAGGCCAGGCAGCCGGACTGCGCGGCGACGAGCTTGCCCGCCTCGTACTGCTTGGCCACCGGCATGTCGATCGAGTTCGGCGACCCCGCTGCGGCGCCCTCGTAGGTCAGGTAGCCCATCGCCGCGATCACCAGGATGCCGGTCAGCGTGGCGATCGGCCGACGCTCCGGCCGACGCTCCGGGCCGCGGTCGAAGAACGGCAGCAGGAACAACAGGATCATGCCGATCGTCGGCACGCCGATCGTGGCCAGCGGCACCAGCGCCGGCGGCTTGATGACGCGCAGGACCTCGAAGAGGAAGAAGAAGTACCACTCGGGCCGCGGCACGTAGGTGGTGGTCGTCGGGTCGGCCTTGGGGCCGAGCTCGGCGCCGAGCACGATCGACAGCGTGATGATCACCGCCATCACGATGCAGGCCATCACGCTGTCCTTGGCGACGGCGTAGGGGAAGAACGGCTTCCCCTTGGACTTCATGATCGAGTAGTCGCGGAGGTACTCCTCCTTCTCGCGCTGATTCATCTCAGACGCGCTCCTCCACGAGCTTGTCGTCGGGCTCGGCCTTCAGCCACGGCGGCGCGGTCGTGCCGAGCTTCGCCACCAGGTACAGGTGCGCGCCGATCATGGCGATGATCAACCCTGGGACCAACAACATGTGGATCGAGTAGAACCTCGACAAGGTCGTGGCGTTGAACTCCGCCCCGCCGCGCAGGAAGTCCGACAGGTACGGGCCGACCAGCGGGCCGGTGCCGTTGATGTTCACGCCCACGATCGTCGCCCAGTAGGAGCGCTGGTCGAACGGCAGCAGGTAGCCGGTGAACGACATCAGCATCGTGAGGATCAGCAGCACCACGCCGATCACCCAGTTGAGCTCCCGGGGGTACTTGTAGGCGCCGAAGAAGAACGTGCGCGCCATGTGCAGGAAGACGAGGATCACCATCACCGACGAGCCCCATTTGTGCATCCCGCGCACGAACTCGCCGAGGAAGACGTCGTTGGTGATGTGGCGCGCCGACTCGTAGGCCCCGGTGGCCGACGGCTGGTAGTACATCGCCAGGAACACGCCGGTGACCGCCTGCGAGGCGAAGGCGAACATCGTCGCCGACCCGAGCGTGTAGAACCAGTTCGTCCCCTTGGGGATCTTGCGGAACATCACCCAGCGCAGGCCGCCGGAGAGCGATGTCCGCTCGTCGATCCAGTCGACGGCGCTGATGCCGGCCTCGCGTGCCTGCTCGAGCGGCTTGGCGGGCTGCTCCTCGCCCGGGCGCGGCGGCTCGGACTGGAAGCGCTTGGGGACGGGTGGGAGTGGGGGCTTGGGGAGCTTCATCGCGTTATTGCTTCGCCGTGGAGAAGCGACCGGGGTAGATGTACTGGCCGATGCCGTCGAGCGGCTGCGCGGGGTCCCGGTAGCTGGGGAAGCGCTCGAAGTGGGAGTTGACCGAGTAGCGCGGACCGACCTCGACCAGACCGTTGCGCACCCGGGTGTAGAAATGGTCGAGCGGGCGCACCGGAGGCCCGCCTGAGACGGCGCCGGTGAAGCTGTACACGCCACCGTGACACGGGCAGATGAACCGGTTGGCGGCGGATGTCCAGCGGACCGGGCAGCCGAGGTGCATGCAGCGGCTGGAGAGCGCGATGAACGGCTGGACCGCCAGCTTCGGGCCGTCGATCGACGGATTGTGCGCACGCACGTAGGCGGTGCTCTTGCCCACTTGGCCGATGCCCTGGGTGAGGGTGATGACGCGCGGGACGTAGTCGTCGTCCGGGAAGTCGCCCGGCTTGCCCACGGGCGTCCAGATGACGGGCGCGCGCTCGAAGATCGCCGAGCCGGCGGCGAACCCGAGCGCCGGGAGCAGGAAGGCTGAAGCCGCCACGGCGCCGGCGCCGTGCACGGTCAGCGTCATCAACCGGCGGCGCGTGACGGTCTCGCCCTCGAACGCACCGGGGATGTTCCGGTCGGCGGTGTACTTGGACTGCGGCTGCTTGCGAACGTCGGCCACGGGGCGGCGAACTTTATCGCCCGGCGGGCGTCGGCCGGTCCGGCAGCGCGCTCACGCGCCTCGCCAGGCGCGCTTGGCCGCCTCATGGTCAGGCGTCGGACCCGTGCGCAGGGCGTCCGCTCCTGCCCGCCAGATGGCGTCGGCGCGCGCCGGGACGCCCTCGGCGTGCGCCTGGGCGGAGAGCGAGATGATGTCCGCGAGCTCCGTGACCGCGTCGAGGTCGCCCAGGGCTGCGAGCCGCTCGAGCCCGAGCGCGTAGAGGCGATCGCCGGCCAGCAGCGCCAGGTCCGGATCGTCCGGGCGCACGACCCGGCCCGCGGCGTAGTGCTCGAGATAGCCCTCGCGGATCGCCTCGACGATCAGCGCGTACTCGCCTCCGGCCGCCTCGCCGTGCGGCTCGGGCGCGCCATCGGGGTCGGAGACGGTGTCCGCCAGGAGCCCGCCCTCCTCGCGCAGGAGGGCCGCGAGCCGCTCCAGCGCGCTCACCAGACCTCGGCGAACGCGGCCGCCGCGGCCTCGATCGTGCGGGCGATGTGGTCCGGCGTGTGCGCCAGCGACGGGAACCAGGCCTCGAACTGCGACGGCGGCGGGTAGACCCCGCGGGCCAGCAGCGCGCGGCACCAGGTGCCGTAGGCGTCGGCGTCGCAGGCGGCCGCGCCGGCGTAGTCGTGCGGCGGCTCCGGGGCGAAGAAGACGGTCACGAGCCCGGTCGTGGCGGTCACGGAGACGGGACGGTCGCCCGCCGCCTCGCGCAAACCGTCGGCCAGCGCGTGGGTGGTGTCGGAGAGCGCCAGGTAGGCCTGCTCGTCCAGCAGCGCCAGCGCGGCCCGCCCGGCGGCCACGGCCAGCGGGTTGCCGCTCAGCGTCCCGGCCTGGTAGACGTCGCCCGCGGGCGCCACGCCTTCCATCAGCGCCAGCGGCCCGCCGAACGCCGCAGCCGGGAGTCCGCCGCCCAGCACCTTGCCCATGATCGTCAGGTCCGGCAGCACGCCGGTGAGCTCCTGCGCGCCGCCGCGGGAGACCCTGAACCCGGTGATCACCTCGTCGAACACGAGCAGCGCGTCGTAGCCGGTGCACAGGTCGCGCAGCAGCTCGAGGAACCCCGGCACCGGCGGGATCACGCCCATGTTCGCCGGGTACGGCTCGCACAGCACGGCGGCGAGCTGGTGCTCGGCGAACGCGCGCCGCACGGCCTCGGCGTCGTTCCACGGCACGACCACGGTGTCGCCCGCCGCGCCGGCGGTCACGCCGGGCGAGGCCGGGATGCCCTGGGTGGCGAGCCCAGATCCGGCCTGGGCCAGCAGCCCGTCGACGTGGCCGTGGTAGGCGCCGGCGAACTTCAGCAGCTTGTCCCGTCCGGTCGCCGCCCGCGCGACCCGGATCGCGCTCATCGACGCCTCCGTGCCGGAGGACGTCATCCGCAGCATGTCCACCGCCGGCATGCGGCCGCTGACCGCCTCCGCGAGCTCGACCTCCGCCGCGGTCGGCGCGCCGAACGTCGTCCCGAGCGCGGCCGCCTCGATCACCGCCTCGATCACCGCCGGGTGCGCGTGGCCGTGGATGAGCGGTCCCCATGAGCACACGTAGTCGACGTACGTGTTGCCGTCGACGTCGGTGATCTCCGCCCCCGAGGCGCGCTCGATGAAGATCGGGTCGCGCCCGATCGCGCGCATGGCCCGGACCGGCGAGTTGACGCCGCCCGGCAGGACGTGCAGCGCCCGGCGGTAGAGCTCGGTGGACCGCAGGTCGGATAGCGACGAGGCGGTCAGGAGCCGTGCTCCTCTTCCCAGCGCCGGAAGTCGTCGGTGAAGTAGAGCATCCGCACCTTCTTGAACTCGGTGCTGGAGTACAGCGTCGCCCGCTCGGTGATCCCCGTCGCCTCCGCGATCGAGTCGAGGATCGCGTCGCACTCCTCCTTCGAGCGCCCGTGGGCCATCGTGAACACGCTGTAGGGCCAGTCCGCGTAGGTCGGGCGCTGGTAGCAATGCGAGATGCCGCGGAAGGCGGCCATCCGCTTGCCGGTGTCGAGTACCTCGTCCGGCGGGACGGCCCAGACCCCCATGCCGTTCGCGGAGAAGCCGGCGCGGCGGTGGAAGAGGATCGCGGCCACGCGACGCAGCCCGCCGCGCTCGCGCAGCGATCCCAGTCGCTCGAGCACCGCGGCCACCGGCACGCCGAGCCGCTCGGCGGCGGGGGCGTAGGCGTCCGAGCGCACCTCCATCGGGCCCTGCGTCGCCCGGATCGTGGCGACGTCCTCATCGGAGAGCGCGATCGGGTCGAGCTCCAGCGGCTCGACCGCCTGGCCGGCCGTCGACAGCGCGTCGGTCCCGCCCTCCATCTCGAGGTCCATGCGGATCTTGAAGAGCTTCAGCGTCGGGAGCTGGCGGATCGACTGCGCGCCCGTCTTGGCCGCCATCACGTCCAGCGTGCCGTCGAGGCCGAGCTTCGAGCCCGGCTCGACCGCCAGCGTGAACCACAGGTTGAAGTCGTGGTTGCGCAGGTAGTTGTGGGTCACCCCGGGATGGGAGTTGATGAACTGCGCCGCGCGGTGCGGGTAGCGCGCGTCGACCTTGGCGGCCACGAGCATCGACGAGTACCCGAGCGCGCGCGTGTCGAAGATCGGGGTGATCTCGCGGATGATCCGCTTGTCGAGCAGCCGCTGGACGCGCGTGAGCACCTCGTCCTCGGGCACGCCGGCCGCCTCCGCCACGCCCGCGAACGGGTCGGGCCGCAGGGCGAAGCTCCCCTGCATGAGGTTCAGCAGCTTCTTGTCGGTCTCGTCGAGCGGGACGGCGGCGCCGTCTCGCCGCGACCGTACCTTGGCTATGGGTTGAGCCATCGCGCGACGTCCTTGGCGTGGTAGGTGATCACTATGTCGGCGCCGGCGCGGCGGATGCCGGTCAGCGCCTCGAGCACGGTGGCGCGCTCGTCGAGCAGGCCCTGCATCGCCGCGGCCTTGACCATGGCGTACTCGCCGCTCACGTTGTACGCGGCCACGGGCATCCCGGTTGCGTCCTTGACGCGGCGGATCACGTCGAGATAGGGCAGCGCGGGCTTGACCATGACGATGTCGGCGCCCTCGTCGGCGTCGAGCTTGGCCTCGCGCACGGCCTCGAGCGCGTTGGCCGGGTCCATCTGGTAGCCCTTGCGGTCGCCCTGCTGCGGCGCCGAGTCGGCGGCCTCGCGGAACGGGCCGTAGAAGGCCGATGCGAACTTGGCGCTGTAGGCGATCACCGGCGTCTCGCTCAGCCCGTTGTCGTCCAGGGCCGCGCGCAGCGCGCCCACGCGGCCGTCCATCATGTCGCTCGGCGCCACGGCGTCCGCGCCCGCCTCGGCCTGGGAGAGCGCCGTCCGGGCGAGCAGCTCGATCGTCTGGTCGTTGTCCACGATCCCGTCGGGCCGCAGGACGCCGCAGTGGCCGTGCGACGTGTACTCGCACAGGCAGAGGTCGGTGATGACCAGGAGGTCCGGGTGGGCCGCCTTGATGGCCCGCGTCGCGAGCTGGATGACGCCCTCGTCGTCCCAGGCACCCGAGCCCTGCTCGTCCTTGCTCGCCGGTAGGCCGAACAGCAGCACGGCCGGGATGCCGAGGTCGTGCGCGATCCCGGCCTCCTCGACCGCCCCGTCTATCGAGAGATGGTCGACCCCAGGCATGGCAGGGATGGGCGACCGCCGCGGTCCGGAGGCCACGACGAACATCGGGTAGACGAGGTGGGAGACCGCCAGGTCGGTTTCACGGACGAGGCCGCGCAGGACGCCGGTCTGCCGCAGCCGGCGCAGGCGCGTGGCGGGGAAGGCCATGGACGGAGCTTAGAACCGCCGCAGCGCCAATCGTGAAACCAGGCCGTAGCCGGCGGCCAGCCCGAGGAGGTGCAGCGCGGGCACCAGCAGGGCGCCGCCGCTGATCGCCCCCTCGAGCGCGCGCAGCGTCGGCTTGAAGGGGAACGCGCCGCTGACCACATTGATCGCGGCGAACAACCCGCTCGACACGGCGCCGGATGGGACCAGCGCGAGGAACGCGAGCGGCAGCGCGAGCAGCAGCGCCAGCAGCGAGGCGGCGCGCACCTCGCGGGCGAGGGCGCCGAGCGTCACCCCAAGGGCGGCGAACGCCAGCGCGCCGGCGGCCAGGGCCACGAGCCACAGCGCGGCCCGGCCGAAGTCGAGCCCGACGAAGCCGGCGAGCCCGGCCAGCATCGCCGCGGTCACCACCAGCGCGCACAGCGCGGACAGGACGACCTTCTCGGCGAGGAGTGTTTCACGTGAAACAAGTCCGCGGACGAGGCGCCCGAACGTGTCCTCCTCGCGCTCGAGCGCCAGCAGGCCCGCGGCGAGCAGCAACGTGACGAACATCAGCGAGACGGCCACAGCCACCGCAGCGGCGAACGCGTCGAGCGGCGCGCGCGAGCCGTTCAGCACGGTCTCCGACACCTCGACCGGCGAGCCGATCGCCGCGAGGATCGGCTTCGACAGGTCGAGGTTGTCGGCCGCGAGCTTGGCGAAGCTGCGCACCTGCTGGAGCGCGGGCCGCTCCGGGGCGTCCGGCGGAAGCTGGGCGAGCGAGGCGTCCAGCAGCGTCTGCGCGCGCCGGAGCCCCAGCACCTGGACCGAGCCGACGAACGGGAACGACACCTTCCCGCCCTTGACCACCAGATCCAGGTCGCGCCCCGCCGCCGTGAGGACCTCCCGCGAGAGCGCGGCGTTCGCCTCGGCCAGGCGGGAGCGTATGGCTGACTCGACGTAGCGTCGTTTGACCGGGTCCTCGGCGTTGTAGAAGACCTCGATCCGCGGCCGCGGGCCCGCCCCGAGCTCGAGCGTGTCCCGCAGCCGGCGGGCGGCGTTCGCGGGAATGACCAGCGCGCCGAGCGCAGCGCCGGAGCGCACCTTGGCGATCGCCTGAGCGCGGGTCTTCACGCGGATCGGGTCGACCGACTGGAACAGGCGCGACGCGTAGGTCGACGCGTCCACCTGGCGCCCGCCCAGCGCCAGCTGCGCCTCCCCGGGCGGCACGAGGTTCGCGAACGCCACGCGCGGCTTCTGCGGCCCGCCCGACAGCGCCGCGCCGATCAGCACCGCCACGACGATCGGGTAGATCACGAGCAGCGCCACCAGCAGCGGCGACCGGCGCAGGATCTGGACGTCCTTGACGAGCAGCCAGCGCACGGTGCGTCAGTGCCCGCGCTCGCGCAGGAACGCCACGAACGCGGCCTCGAGGTCCGGCCCGGCATGCTGGGTGCGCAGATTCTCGGGCGTGCCCGCGAACAGCAGCTCGCCGTCGGCCAGCACCAGCACGCGGTCGGCGTAGCGCTCGGCCTCGCCGACGTCGTGCGTCGTGTAGATCACGGTCACATCCAGCTCGGAGACGAACGCCCACAGGCGCTCGCGCTGGCGTGGATCGAGGGCGGCCGACGGCTCGTCGAGCAGCAGCACCGGCGGCGCGCCGAGCAGGCCGATCGCGATGTTGAGCCGCTGCCGGTTGCCGCCCGACAGCTTCCCCGCCTCGGCGCCCGGCTCCAGTCCGGTCAGCGCGAGCATGTCCGCGACCGCGCGGTCCACGGCGGCGACCTTCTCCAGCCGCGCGAACAGCCGCAGGTTCTCGGCCACGGAGAGCCGGCCGTAGACCGCCGGCCGCTGCGGCACCCAACCCGCGCGCGGCAGGTCGACCGTCCCGCCGTCGGCGGCGAGCGCGCCCGCGAGGATCCGCAGCAGCGTGGTCTTCCCCGCGCCGTTGGGCCCGATGATCGCGAGCCGCTCGCCGGCGCCAGCGGTGAAGGTGACACCCCTGAGCGCCTCGCGACTGCCGTAGCGCTTGCGGACGCCCGCGACCGCGAGCGCCGTCATCCGGGCGCCGACGCCGCCGCGGCCGCCGCCTCGTCCCCCGCCGGCAGCTCCGTCCCGCACGCCGGGCACTCCTGCGCGTCGCGCGGCACGAGCGCGTGGCACTCCGGACAGCGGGTCTGTGGTTCGGTCGGTGGGCGGGCGGTGGGCAGGTCCCAGCGTTGGAAGACCAGGTGGTGGCGGAAGTAGACGACCGTCTCGCGCAGGACGGCCGCGATCGGCAGCGCGATGAACGCGCCGAGGAAACCGGCGATCCGGCCGCCCAGCAGCAAGGCGAAGATCACCAGCAGCGGGTTGATCCGCAGCGCCTGGCCGAACACCTGCGGGGCGACGACGTGGCCTTCCAGCTGTTGCAGGACCACGAAGGCGATGATCAGCCACACCGCGTCGAGCGGGTGGCTGCTCAGCGCGGCGATGACCACCGGCGGGAACGCGCCGATCGCCGGGCCGACGTACGGAATCAGCTCGGCGAACCCGTAGAACGCGCCGAACGCGAGCGCGTATGTCCGCCCATCCGGGAAGATCCCCAGCGCGCCGAGCACCCACAGCATGACCCCCGCGCTCGTGCCCATGATCAGGCTGAACAGCAACTGGCCGCGGACATAGCCCAACAGCGACGCCTGGATGCGGGTGGGGAAGTCATCCTCCGGC
The DNA here is from genome assembly GCA_025935735.1 of Solirubrobacteraceae bacterium. Next base: position 12,928 of record JAICUS010000008.1, read on the forward strand.
GTGCCGTCGCCGGGCGGCACCACGGCTCTCACCACCGCGCCGATGCGGTCCCCGTATACGAGCATGTACACGGTCAGCACGATCACCAGGATCAGCGCGAGGCCGCCCTCCACCAGGGTCTGCAGGGCGTCGCGGGTGAAGCTGACGACATCGCCCGCCCCGCCGCCGATCCGGTCGCCCACCGTCTGCAGCGCCGTCTCGCCCTCGCGCTTGACGTGGATGGCGATCCCCTTGCGGTCCAGCCAGCGCTGCACGTCCGCCAGCGACGCGTTGGCGTCGTGCACATAGCGCGGGACCGCCTTCTGGAAGTTCCCCACCTGGTCGGACACCGGGTTCGCCAGCAGAAAACCGAGGCCGACGAGCGCGGCCACGAGCGCGACCACGACGATGGCCACCGCGGCGCCGCGAGGCATGCGGGTCCGCTGGAGCAGCGCGACGATCGGGTTCAGGATCAGCGCGATCAGCCCGGCGATCACGAACAGCAGCAGGACGGGCCCGGCGAGCAGGATCAGCTCGTAGGCGCCGACGATGGCCAGCGGCACCAGCACGAGCTGGACCCAGCGGGGGACGACGACCGGCGCCACGCGGGCCGGCGGCACGGCGGGCTGCCTCTCCAGCGGCTGGGCGTCCTCCGGCGCCGCCTCGCCCACGCCGGCGAGCGGGTTCGCCGCCTCTTCGTCGGTCGGCTGCGGCGTGCGGCGGGCCATCACCGCCGAGTATGCCCTAGCGTCCAGCCATCACGGGGATCCTGTTCATCGGGGACGTCGTCGGTCGCGCCGGACGGCGGACGCTGCGCTCGCTCCTGCCGGGACTGCGCGACGAGCTGGGCGTGGACTTCGTCGTGGCAAACGGCGAGAACGCGGCCGGCGGCGTCGGGATCACGCCCAAGGAGGCCGGCGAGCTGTTCGCCGGCGGCGTCGACGCGATCACGCTCGGCAACCACGCCTACCGGCATCGCGAGGTCTGGCCGTATCTCGACAGCGAGCCGCGCATCGTCCGCCCGGCCAACTACCTGCGCACGCAGCCTGGCCGGGGCACGTGTGTGGTGGAGCGCGACGGGGCGTCCCTGGGGATCGTGAACCTCTCCGGGAACCTGTACATGCAGGCCGGCAGCCCCGCCCTGCTCACCGTCGACGACGCGCTGCGCGAGGTGGCCGACGCCGACCACGTCCTCGTCGACATGCACGCCGAGGCCACCTCGGAGAAGGTCGCGCTCGGCTGGTACCTCGACGGGCGCGTGACCGCGGTCGTGGGCACCCATACGCACGTACCCACCGCCGACGCGCGCGTGCTCCCGGGCGGGACGGCCTACATCACCGACGTCGGCATGACCGGCGCCCGCGGCGGCGTGATCGGCGTGCGCCGCGAGCAGTCGATCGCGGTCATGCGGACCCACATGCCGACCCGTTACGACAGCGCCGACGAGGACCCGTGGCTGAACGCCGTCTTCATCCGCGCCACGGCGCGCCGCCACGCCGAGGCGATCGAGCAGATCCTCCGCCCGGCCGACCTGAACCCAACCTAACGATGACCTAACGGGGACTGTCCCCTTTACCTCCCTCCCCCGCCCGGAATCCCCGGCGGGCAGCGGAGTCCCGGCCCCCGGGGACTGTCCCCGTTAGGTGATACCGAAGTGATCGAGGATCAGCGGCACGATGTCGCGCAGCGTCCACTGCGCCTTCGCGTCCTTCGCCGGCCCGGTGCCGCACCACAGCAGCGTGCCGAGCGAGTCGTTGGCGTGCAGCGAGCCGTGCGACCCGCCGCCGACGTGGTGCGCGCCGCCCCAGTCGAGGAACTCGTAGCCGGGCTTGGCCGAGGCGAGGACCTCGCCCGAGGACGGGCAGCGGAGAGCCGACCACACACGGCCGAGCGCGTCCGGGTACGTCGCGGAGTGGACGCGGTCGTCCTCGACGGTCAGCGCGAGCAGATCGAGGTCGCCGTCGACGCTCCAGCGCGCTCCGCGGACGTCCACCAGGTCGCCGCGGGGCTGGAAGCGCAGCTCGCGCACGCCGCGGGACCGCTCGCCGCGGACCACGACTTCACCGTCCGGATGGTCGCCCATGCGCATCACCAGGTCGACGCCCTCGAGCGCCAGCAGCGTCCGCTCGATGCGCGGGATCAGGCCGCGCCGGCGGTCGCGATCGAGCACGTAGACCTGCGCGGCGCGCGAGGACGGGCAGACCGCGATCTCGTCCGAGTCGGGCCGCGGGCGCTGGGCGGCGCGCAGGCCGAAGCCGTCGAATGCGCGGAAGAGGTCGATCTCGCTCTCCACCTTCGACTGCGAGTGGTCGCTGCACACGATGACGGCGTGATCCTCCAGGAAGGCGTCGACCCCGCCCGCTGCGTCCATCATGCGGCCGATCTGCCGGTCGGCCGCGGCCAGGGAGTCGACCTGCGCGAACGGCCCGTACTTGTGCGAGTGGGTGTCGTTGTCGGGCAGCGACAGCAGCAGGAAGTCGAAGAGGTCGTTCTCCACCAGGAACTTGGCCACGCAGCCGGAGTGCTGGTCGCGCACGCCCGGCAGGCCGAGCTGGGAGCGGCAGGGCGTCCGCTGAGAGGCGAACAGGTCGGCGTAGAAGAGCTCCTTGGGGCCCCAGGTGGGCAGCCCGAACACCGTGTGCGCGAGCCGGGTGAGCGCCGTGTCGACCGACGGCTCGTGGCGGTACCGGCCGCGGTACATGAGATACGTCGTGCCGGCCGTGCGCACGTCGGCGTCGTCGAGGTGCTCGAACACCGTCTGCACGTCGCGCGAGAGATGCTCGAGGTTCATGTTGTAGATCGTGTCCGTCAGCGACTGGCGGATCCCGAACGCGCGCGAGGCGCCGAAGCTCGTCCCGTACTCGACGTAGCGCTCCTCGCCGCGGTGCCACCAGTTCATCGACGGGATCTCGTGCTCGGCCGGACCGGTGCCGGTGGCGATCGAGGCCGCGCACACGGGCGTGACCGACGGGAACGCGGCGACGCAGTCGTCGACGATCTCCCCACGCTCGATCAGCGCCGCCAGCGCCGGCGTGCGCAGCGTCTGCACGGCGCGCTCGAGCATCGCCGGCTTCATCGCGTCGATGACCGCGAGGACGAGCTTCTTCACCGCAGGATCCGCAGGCCGGCGTACTTCTCGCCGGCTCGGCGGCGGCCGCCGGCCAGCAGCCAGGCGAGCCCGGCCGCCACGAGCACCGCGAGCGGCGGCAGCAGGACCGAGAGACCCGCGGCGGCGACGGCCGCGGCCTCGGCATAGAGCGGGAGCGCGCCGGCGGCCTCCGGCTCGAGCCGGGCGCGCACCCGGCCGAACAGCGAGCGCGCGGCGGCGAACCCGAGCGCGGCGGCGGCGGCGCCCACGATGATCCCCGGCCACCAAGTGCTGCTCCGGTCCGCGATCGAGCCGGCGGCCGTCAGGGCGCCGAGCACGAGGGCGATCGCCGCCAGGACGTAGACGCCGGCGCCGAGCTCGGACCCCCGCCGGCGCTCGACGAGACCCAGCACGGCGACGAGGATGACGATCGCCAGGAGGAATCCCGGTTTCTCGAGGAAGCTGAAGCTCGTGCCGTCGAAGTCGAGGCCGAGATTGCCGGCGGCGAGCGCGCCGACGAGCAGCGTGGGCAGGAACGGCCGGATGCCGATCCCGGCGGCGATCCCAAGCCCTTGGAGCAGGTCGAGGAGGTAGTGCATGGGCTAGCGTGTGGGCGGGGCGCATGACGATAGACGAGACGCCAAGGGGTCCGGCGGGCGGCGGCGAAGGCCCCGCCATGGGCACGCAGCGCACCAGCGCGCACGAGATCGAGCGCTATGGCGGCCTGTTCGCGCGGCGCACGCGCGGGATGACCTCCTCGGCGATGCGGGACATGATGGCCGTGACCGCGCGGCCCGAGGTCATCTCGTTGGCCACCGGCCTGCCCGATACGACCACGTTCCCCGCGGAGGACTTCGCCGCGCTGATGTCGCGCGTGGCGGTCGACTCCAGCGCGGCCGCGTTGCAGTACGGGCCGACCGACGGGCTGGAGGACGTGCGGCGCTGCATCGTCGAGGTGATGGCCGCCGAGGGCGCCGCGGTCGAGACCGACGACCTGATGGTCACCACCGGGGGCCAGCAGGTGATCGACCTCGTCTGCCGCGCCTTCCTGGACCCTGGCGACGTCGTGGTCGCCGAGGCCCCGACGTACCCGGGCGCCGTGCCGTGCTTCACCTCCTACCAGGCCGACGTCGTGCAGGTGGAGATGGACGGCGCCGGGATGCGGATCGACGTGCTGCGGACCACGCTGGACCGCCTGCGGGCGGAGGGCCGGAAGCCGAAGTTCATCTACACGATCCCGAATTTCCAGAACCCCGGCGGCGTGACGATGTCGCTCGAACGCCGGCGCGAGCTCGTGCGGATCGCCGCCGAGCACGAGATCGTCGTGCTGGAGGACAACCCGTACGGGCTCCTGCGCTACGAGGGCGAGCCGCTGCCCACGCTGCTCTCGCTGGACGGTGGGCGCTACGTCGTCTACGCCGGCACGTTCTCGAAGATCCTCTCGGCGGGCCTGCGGATCGGCTGGGCGGCGGCGCCGCGGCCCATCCTGGAGAAGCTCAACCTGGGCAAGCAGGCGGCGGACCTTTGCTCGTCGCCGCTGAATCAGTACTTCGTCGTCGCCTACTTCGCTCACCGGGACTGGCGGGCGTACCTCTCGACGCTGCGCGCGATCTACCGCCGCCGGCGCGACACGATGCTCGCCGCTCTCGACGAGTTCCTGCCGCCCGAGGCGTCGTGGACCCGGCCGGAGGGCGGCCTGTTCATCTGGGCCCGTCTGCCGGACTACATCGACACCTCGGACCTGCTGGCGCGGGCGCTGCGCGAGCACGTGGCCTTCGTCCCGGGGCGCGCCGCGTACCTCGACGGCCGCGGCGGCTCCGAGATGCGACTCAACTTCTCGGGAGTCGGCGAGGACGAGATCCGCGAGGGGGTGCGGCGGATCGGCAAGGTCGTGTCCGAGCAGGTGGCGCTCTACGGCACGCTCACGGGCGCCAAGCCCGCGGCGCCGCGCGACGCGCGGGCCTCAGCCTCGCCGCGCACCGCCGACGAGCCCCAGGGTCGCGTGCTCCCGCTCCGCCGGCGAGAGGCGTCGTGAAGGTCGCCGTCCTGAAGGGCGGCAGCTCGCTGGAGCGGCCGGTGTCGCTGCGTTCGGGCGCGCGGGTGGAGGACGCGCTCGCTCGGCTCGGCCACGACATCGTGGCGATCGACGTCGGTCCCGACTTCGTGGACCAACTCGTCGCCGAGCGCCCCGATGTCGCGTTCGTGGCCCTGCACGGCCGCGGGGGCGAGGACGGCACCGTGCAGGAGCTGCTCGAGCTCGTCGGCGTGCCCTACACCGCCTCCCGCCCGAGCGCGTGCTTCCGGTGCATGGACAAGGTCGTGGCCAAGCACGCGCTGCGCGACGCCGGCATCCCCACCCCGGACTTCTACGCGTTCAGCCAGGCGGCGTTCGAGGACCTCGGCGCGGGCCGCGCGCTCCCGGCGATCGAGGAGCGGCTCGACTTTCCGCTGGTGGTCAAACCCGCCGCGCAAGGTTCCGCGCTCGGCATCAAGTTCGCGCGCACCGCCGCGGACGTGCCCAGCGCGCTCGTGGCCGCGTTCTCTTACGACACGAAGGTGATGTTCGAGCGCTATGTGCCGGGCCGCGACCTGGCCGTGGCCGTGCTGGACGGGCCGGAGGGCCCAGAGGCACTGCCGGTGGTGGAGGCGATCCCCACTGAGGAGGACTTCTACGACTTCGAGGCGCGATACGAGATCGGCCGCACGCGATTCGTCTGCCCGGCCGAGCTGCCCCCCGAGGTGACCCTGCGGGCGCAGGAGCTCGCGCTCGCCACGTGGCGCGCGCTTGGCTGCTCGGGGTTCGCACGGGTGGACCTGCTGGCCGAGGGCGACGAGCTCACGGTCATCGAGGCGAATGCGATCCCCGGCCTGACCGACACGTCGCTGGTACCTCTGGCCGCCGAGGCAGCGGGCATTCCGTTCGACGCGTTCGTGGCCCGCGTTCTCGATCTCGCCGTCGCCCGAGCGCCCGCGTAGCCGCTGAGCGCGACGCCCGTGCGTGGCATGGCCGCCGGCCGCCTCCTTACCACGCAGGTCTCACGCAGCGCCGGGGCTGGACGACGCCGGGCGCGACGTTTCACGTGAAACATCGTCGGGGTGTTTCACGTGAAACACCTTGGCGGGTCGAGCGAAGCGCGGCTTGGCCGCGCAGGGAGCGCCAACGCGGGGCCGGCTGAGAGACACGGCGCTGATCCGCGTCACGGCCGAGCGCGCACCCGCGCCACGCCGTGGTCACGCGCGCACCGGCCGGCGCATCGCCCACTCGGGGCGAGCGGCCCGTCAGGCGTCGCCGCCGGCGAAGTCCTCCGGCGTCACGCGGTCGAGGAACTCCTTGAACTTGTCCACGACTTCTTCGGTGTCCTCGACCTCGTGCTCGAACTCGATCGCGGACTCGGCGATGACGTCCTCGGCGGCGAAGATCGGGGCTCCCGAGCGGACGGCGAGCGCGAGCGCATCGCTGGGACGGCTGTCGATCTCCACCTCGCGTCCGTTCACTGACAGCGTGATCGACGCATAGAACGTGTTCTCGCGCAACTCGGTGACCGAGACGCGGGTGCAGGCCACCTCGAGCTCGCCCAGCATGTCGAACAGGAGATCGTGCGTCATCGGGCGCGGCGTCGAGGCGCCCTGGAGCTTCATCAGGATCGCCGCCGCCTCTGGATGGCCGATCCAGATCGGCAGGAACTTGTTCGTGTCGACGGCCTTCAGGAGCACGATCGGCTGCTTGCCGACCATGTCGAAGCTCACGCCGTAGATGACCATCTCCTGCACTCTGGGGGCGCTCCTGCTCGCGGGCGAGGGCCCAAGTATAGGCCCCGGCCCTCCCCGTCCAGGGGGCGTCGTCCATCCCCGGACCGCCGTCCGTAGGATCGGCTGCGATGCCCGAGCCCACGTTCTCCGTACCCGCGCACCCGGCTGGCTACAGCCATGCCGTCAGCCTGCCCGCCGGCCGTCTGGTCTGGACGTCGGGCCAGATCGCGGTTGACGCCGGCGGGAACGTCCCGGCGGGCTGGGAGCCGCAGACGCGGCTGGTGTTCGCGAATCTCGGTGGCGCCCTGATGGCGGTCGGGGCCGGCTGGTCGGACGTGGTCAAGCTCACGATCTTCGTGGCGACCGAGCCGGAGCTCGAGACCATCCGCGTCGTTCGCGACGAGTTCGTCGATACATCGCGCCCGCCTACCAGCTCGCTCGTCCGCGTTGCCGGCCTCGTCCGTCCCGACCTGCTGCTCGAGGTCGAGGCCGTCGCCTGGCGGCCCTGACGCACTCGCTCTTTGCGCCTTCAGAACGTCCGCAAATTGCCGATTACGGGGGCTACCCGCCCGCGTGGTCGATCGGACCGACCCGCAGAGAGGCATCACTCAATGTCGACTTCACACAACTTCACGAAGCCCCGTCGTCGCGGGCTCACCGCCTGGCTCGCCTTTGGTGCCGTTGGTCTGGCGACAGGCGCCGTCTGGGCGACCGGCTTCGCCTCCGTTGGCGGCGCGACCGGCAACAACGACCCATCCCCGATCGTCGCTCCGTCCGCTCCGGCCACGCACAACGCGGCACTGGCCGGCGTCGTCACGGCCGGCTCGCCGCTGACCGTCGATTGGAACGGGCGCTGGGGCGCGATCTCCGCCGACACGAACTTCTTCACCGTCGACCTGACCGGTGAGCCCAACACGCAGACCTACAACCTCGCCTTCCTGCTGACCAACACGACGGACATCTCCGGTAATGGTTGGTCCTCGCTCCAGCTGAAGGTCGAGCAGGTCGACGCCGGCACCGGCCCGTGCGACGCCTCGGCGTTCGACGGCACCAAGAACCCGCAGGTCATGGCGTTCGACTCCCAGGACGCCGGCGTCTACTGGAACGGCGTCGCCGGCGGCGACGTCTACTGCATCGGCGTCAACGCGTCGGACGGCCAGGACACCACCGGCACGTTCCTGCGCCGCGACAGCGACACGGTCGCCCCGACGGTCTACCCGCGCTTCCTGGCCACCGTCGACCGCGCGTCCTGATCCCGTCGCCGGGCGCGCCCGGCGCGCCCGGCGGAAACGCCCATGCCATCCCTCACGCTGCTCGCCGCCGACCCGCACCTCACCCCGGTGCGGGCCCGACCGGCGTTGGCATTCGGCGGGCAGGCAGCGGGCGTCCAGCGCCATGGTCGCGGCCGGCGCCTGAGCCTCTCCCTGCGCCGTCGTCGTGATGAGCGGGCCGACGCGGCGCCGGCCCCTCGGCAGCCGGCCGGGGTGTCCGAGGCCTCTGCACCCCGGCCCCGCTGGGCACGGCGGCTTGCGCTGCGGAACCGCGGCGTGCCGCCCGCCTCCCGGCGGCGAGCCTCCTTCGGCCGGCGTGGCGCCGCGGCCGCCGCGCTGCTGGCCGTGATCGTCGCCGGCCTCGGCGTGCTGCGCGTCTGGCCGCCGCTTGCCGTGGTCATGTCGGGGAGCATGACGCCCACCATCAAGACCGGAGACATGGTGGTGCTGATGCACCTCCATCGGCCGGCTCGGGTCGGCGAAGTCGTCGAGGTGCCGGTCCCGGATGACGCGCGGGCCCGCTACGGCTACCCGCCCGTCGTGATCCACCGGGTCTTCCGCATCACCGGCAGCCAGATCCGCACCAAGGGCGATGCCCGGCCGGCCGCCGACCCCTTCACCGTGCCGCAGACGGCCGTCGAGGCCAGGGTGGTGGCCGACATCCCGGCGGGGGGCCGCATCCTGTCCTTCTTCCACAGCGGCCCTGGGCTGTTGTGGCTGTTGTTCGGCGCTGCGCTGTTCTTCGGCCTCCCCCTGCTCGACCGCCTTCGAGACGCCCGCGGTCGCGAAGCTGAAGCCACCGCCGACCTGCGCGACCAGCTGGCGGCCGTCTCGGCCGGACTGGCCCGTCTCCAGAGCGAGCAGGAACGCAGCCGGCGGGCAGCCGACGAAACCCTCGCTCAGCTCGACCGCCTCACGCGCCTCGTCGCGGGGACGCTCGGCCAAGAACCGTCGGCTCCCGACGGCGATGTGCCCGCACCTGAGGCCACGCCGGGGAAGACCGCGGCTTCACCCAACGGCCAGTCGGCGACCTCAGCGCCCGCGTCTGCGGACTCAGCAAGCACGTGCGAGACGGCCACGGAGCCGATGGCAGCTTCCGCCTCCGAGCCGGGTTTTGATCCGGTGCCTGACTCCGTGGACGCTCAAGGCTCCGCGACGGCGACGGCGACGGCGACGGCGCCCGAACGACAAGTGCGATCCGCAGTCGAGTCGAAGCTCGCGGCCGTAGCCGAGCCCGCACCGCCGGCGGAGACGGCGAACCTCGGTCGGGAGTCGGCGCCGCCTCTTCCCGCTCTCGAGCGCTGGGACGCGCCGCCCGCCGCGAGCGCGCTTGACCGGGGTGGTTGGGCGGCGGCGCCGGTGCCGCTGCGGTCCGCGCGCTTCCAGCGTCCGGGACGTCTGATCCCCGCGTCGCTGGCGCAACCTTCACCGGTGGCGTAGAGTCGGCTCGTTCTGCGACGTAGAAGCGACGAGCTGGGCCAGGACCAGGACGCCAAGCGCGGATGGCGTGCGAAGTGGCGGGAGCGGCGGCAGCGGAAGAACGAGCGGCTCGCCGAGCGGATCACCCGGCAACCTCGCCAGCCCGGCGACGAGTACAGCGCTGCTCAGGCCGAGCATGCGATCCGCACGATCCCGACGAGCTCCGGTGGAATGGGCGGAATGAGCGGCTGAGGTGGGCGATCCAGGACTCGAACCTGGGACCTCTTCCTTATCAGAGAAGCGCTCTAACCGACTGAGCTAATCGCCCGCTGCGGCGCGGATGATAGCGCCGGTCAGGCCGGGTGCGGCGTACCGAGGCGCTGCGCCAGGGCTTCCGCTTCTTCGAGGGATGCGAGCGTCAGCGTGACGGCGTAGCCGCTGCGGCGAGGGGCGACGCGGACGTCTGCGCCCAGCGCCGAGGAGAAGGCGTCCTGCAGGCGAGCGGCGGCTTCGAGCTGATCCGGATGCGCGGCCTGCGAACCGCGGCGGGGCGCGGCACGCGGGTTGGCCAGCTCGCGCGCGCAGATCTCGGTTTCGCGGACCGACCAGCCCTCGTCGGCCGCGGCTCGGCCCAGTCGGCGGCGGTCGTCGTGGTCGGGAGCGGTGAGCAGTGCCCGGCCGTGGCCCTCGCTGAGTCGGCCCTCGACCAGCAACTCGAGCACCTCGTCCGGCAGGTCGAGCAGTCGGAGCAGGTTGGTCACGGCCACGCGGGAGCGGCCGACGCGCCGGCCGACCTCTTCGCGGGTCAGGCCCAGCTCCTCCACGAGCAGCGCGCAGGCGCGGGCGGCCTCGACCGGGTTGAGATCCTCGCGCGCCATGTTCTCGATCAGTGCGAGCTCCAGCGAGTCGCGGTCCGCGTGCTCGCGGACCACGGCCGGGACGGTGTCGAGGCCGGCCAGCTGGGCGGCGCGCCAGCGGCGCTCGCCGGCGATCAGCTCGTAGGTACCGCCGGGGCGCGGGCGGACCAGGACCGGCTGCAGCAGTCCGCGCTCGCGCAGGGAGTCGGCCAGGGCCAGCAGGCTCGCCTCGTCGAAGGACTGGCGCGGCTGGCGCGGGTTGGGCGAGATGAGCTCGACGGGGAGGGTTCGCAGCTCGGGCGCGCCCTCGGAGCCGGTGGCGGGGATGGTGGGCGACAGGATCGCCGCGAGGCCGCGGCCCATCCCGCGAGGCCGATCAGCCACGGGCGGCCACCTCCTTGGCCAGCTCGAAGTACGCCTCCGAGCCGGCGCAGTGCGGATCGTGATGGATGACGGGGACGCCGTAGCTCGGCGCCTCACCGAGCCTGACGTTGCGGGGAATCACCGTGTCGAACACCAGGGCAGGGAAATGCTCGCGCACCTCGCGCTCCACGTCCTGGGCCAGCTTGGTCCGCGCGTCGTGCATCGTCAACAGCATCCCGGCGACGGTGAGGCGCGGATTCAGCTCGCGTTGAATGAGCGAGAGCGTGTCCAGCAGGCCCGCCAGGCCCTCGAGCGCGAAGTACTCCGTCTGCACGGGCACGATCACGCGGTCCGCGGCGACGAGCGCGTTGACGGTCAGGGGCCCCAGAGAGGGCGGGCAGTCGAGCAGGATGAAGGCGAAGTCGTCCTGGACCGGCGCGAGCGCCTCGCGTAGACGCGACTCCGAGCCCGGCAACCTCGGCAGCTCCACCGCTGCACCGGCGAGGTCGGGGGACGAGGCGAGGATCCACAGCCCGTTGACCCTGGTCGGCCGGACCGCGTCTCGCGCTTCTGCGTCGCCAGAGAGCACCTCGTAGGTGCCTGGCGCGTCATCGCGCGGGACACCCAGGCCGACCGTCGCGTTGCCCTGGGGATCCACGTCGACCACCAGGGTCCGATAACCGGCGGCGGCGATGCACGCGGCGACGTTGACCGCGGTCGTCGTCTTACCGACTCCACCCTTCTGATTGGCGATCGCGTAGATGGTGCCCATGTCTCTGCTGAACCTAGCTGTGGAGGCGGTCGGATTCGCCCCCCTCGAGCCCGAAATAGGTCGCGCGGGCTCCGCGCCTCAACCGAGCGGTCGCTTGACCGCCATCCCAGGGCGGCGGGGAAAGCGAGGCGGGGTCGGGCCGGCCTTGCGGAACACGTGCAGCGTCCGGTCCCCGGCGCCGGCATACGGCTCCACGCGTCTGACCTCCACGGGCGCGAGGCCGAGCTGTGCGGCCGCGGATGAGGCGGCGGCGGACTCGTCAGGGCCGATCGCGGCTTTCCAGGCCACGATGTGGCCTCCCTCGATCAGCAGCGGCGCCGCGTACTCGAGCACGACAGGCAGACCAGCCAAGGCCCGCGCCGTCACCAGATCACACGCGCAACTCCACTCCTCGGCGCGTGAATGAACGACCACGACGTTTCGCAGGCCGGCGACGTCGACCGCGCGCTGGAGGTAGCGGCAGTGCCGAATCGCGCTCTCGACGAGGAACACCCGCGCCGCGGGCAGCGCGGCGGCAAGCGCCAGCCCCGGCCAGCCGGCCCCGGAGCCCAGATCCGCGATAGAGCGGGCTCGACGCACCGGGTCGAGGTCCAGGGCGACGAGGGAGTCGGCCACGTGGCGGTCGGCGGCGAGCTCGGGGTCGCGGACCGTGGTCGAGGCCGTGGGATCGTCGGCCTGCAGCTCCAACACGCTGACGAGCGGCTCGGTGTCTACGCCGAAGCGCGATCCGAGCTCTCGGAGTTTCACGTGAAACACCTCCGCCATTGCGCATCAGCTTGCCGTCTCGGCCGGACTCCGGTCGTACGGCCGGACCCCGGACGTGCGCGACTGCGTGAGCCTCGCGTCGGCGCACTCGGTCAGCACCGCGTGGGCACGTGCGCGCGAGGGGCCGCGGAGCGCGAGGGGCTCGACGCACGCGGGGACGCGCGAGATGGGGGACGCGCGGAATCGGGGCCGGGGACAAGAGGACCGGGAGCCAGAACGAGCTCGTAGGGCAGTGTGCGCGTCAATGCGCCGCGAGACGCCGTCGGCGGCATCCGGCAAGAGTGAGGACGGGCTGACCTGCGTGGGTGACGCACTGCCAACCAGTCGACGTCGTGGCCGTGGCGGTCCGTGAGGGGGTGTTTCACGTGAAACATCTGCTCGGCAGTTTTGAGGGGCCGATGCCACGACCCCACACGGCGGGCTGGGGCTTCGCTGCGGTTTGGCGGCGGTCTCCGCGGCGAGTTGGAGGCCGGGCCGGCGGTGGCCGCAACCGCGCGCGGCAACGAGCCGCGCGCGAAGAGCAGGCGCTCGGCCGGATCTCTCAGCGAGAAGGATCGATGCCGACGTCAGCGACGTGCGCGAGCTGGAGTACTCGCACTGCCAGTCGTGCGAGTTCACGGGGTCGTCGCGATGCAGCCGCGTTGAGCGCTGCCTGCTCCGCCAGCGTGCTCGAGGGTTGGCCGCGGGGCCGCGGGGCCGCGGGGGCACGGGGGCACGGGGGCACGGGGGCGCAGGCGGGGGGCCGCGGCGGCACGGGGGCGCAGGCGGGGGGCTAGACGGCGGCGGGAGCGCGGCACGGAGTTGGGAGCGCGGGACGCGCCGCGCCTGACGGCTCCCACTGGCCGGCGTCCCCGCTGGATGGTGCCGGCTCGGGTGCTGCTGGCTGGGTGGGCGTGCCTTGCCGCCCGCTGGCGCGTGTGTGTGCGCGGCGCCGCGGGTCTACGGCGAGGGGGTGTGTTTCACGTGAAACGCGTCGCTCAGCTATGGAGCGGCGCGACGACGAGGTGCCGGTCGGGCTCGGTGCCCTCGGAGTACGTCTCGACGTCGCCGCGGTCCTTCAGGTGCTCGTGGACCACCTTGCGCTCGGTGGCGCTCATGGCGTCGAGCGCGACGGGGCGGCCGGAGCGGACGGCGTTCTCTGCGGCTTCTTCGGCTTGGCGGTGCAGGACCTGCTCGCGCCGCTCGCGGTAGCCCGAGGCGTCCACCACCACGCGGATGCCGGATGAAGGGGGGTGGTCGCGGGTCGCGGCTTTGAAGGCCAGGTGCTGGACGGCGTCGATGGTCTGGCCGTGGCGGCCGATGAAGAGGCCGAGGTCGTCGCCGTCGAGGGTCCCGCGGATCGTGCCATTGTCGTCTTCCACGTGCACGTCGGCGTCGAGCCCGAGGGCGTCGCTGATGTGCTCGAGGAGGTCGCGCACCTTGTCGGTCGGCTCGGTCATCGGCGGCGTCCTGATCGCTTTTTCTTCTTCCGCGGTGGGGCGGGCGGGCGGCTCGTCGGGCGGCCCTTCGGCTGCTGCTCGCCGGAACCCCCGGTGGCCAGCTGCCGGTCCTTCGCCGGGTCTTTGGCCGGCGCCTTCGTCTGCCGCGGCCCGCCGTTAGCGGGCTCGGATCTCGCTCCCAGTCCGGCCAACCCGCCGAACAAGCCGCCGGAGGAGTCTCCCGGAGCTGTGGCCGGGCGCAGCGGGCCGAGGCGGCGGCGGATGATCCACTGCTGCCCGATCGTCCAGATGTTCGTGGTGATCCAGTAGACGAGCAGGCCGGCCGGGAAGCGGATGACGAACGTCACGAAGAGGAACGGCAGCGCCAGGAACAGCATGCGCTGTGTGCGATCGGTGGTCGTCGACATCAGCAGCGTCGACGCCATCTGCGAACCGACGTAGAGCACGATCAGGGCGATCAGCACGCCGCCGGTGGCTTTGTCCGTCAGGTCGGGGATGAACAGGAACGACGAGTCGCCGCTCGAGCCGCACGGGATCGGGTGGGAGAAGTGGTCCGTCCCCGGGCCGTTGATCGACGGGCAGATGTCCCGGCGCAGGTCCGTGCGCAGCATGTAATAGAGCGAGATGAAGACCGGGAACTGCGCCACCATCGGGAGGCACGAGGCGAACGGGTTGACCTTGTTCTCGCGATAGAAGGCCATGGTCGCCTGATTCAGGGCTTCCTTGTCGCCCTTGTGCTTCTCCTGCAGCTTCTTGATCTCCGGCTGCAGGTGGGCGAGCTTCTGCATCGAGTGGAACTGCTTGAAGGTCAGCGGCAGGAGGAGCGCGCGGACCAGCACGGTCAACGCGATGATCGCCAGGCCCCACTCGAGCCCGATCGAGTCGTGGAAGAACTTGAGGACCGACTCGAAGACGCTGATCAGCGGCTGGAGCGGGTTCGACGCGAGGAGATGGAGCACGGGCTAGGGCAGAGAGGGGTGGGAGCGCCGGAACAGGGTCTGGGCTGAGACTGGGTCGTATCCGCCGTGGCTGAACGGGTTGCAGCGCAGCAGGCGCCAGGCGGCGAGCACCGTCCCTCTGAGGATGCCATAGGACTGCACTGCCTGCACCGCGTATTCCGAGCAGCTCGGGTGGTACTTGCAGCGCTGCGGCAGCGCCGGCGAGATCGCCCGCTGGTACACGCGGATCGCTCCGACGACCAGCCGCTTCATGCCGGGGAGCCTCCCAGCCCGTCCACGAGCTCAGCGAGGGCCGTTCTCACGCCGCCCGTGCCCTCGCGCTGGGCCAGGTCGCGCGCGTCGGGCCGGGCGACCACGACGTAGTCCGAGCCGGTTGGCAGCCGCTCCGCCTCCGCCCAGAACGCCTCGCGCAGCACGCGCTTGACCCGGTTGCGGTCCACGGCGCCGCCGACGCGCCGCGACACGGAGAGCCCGAGCCGCGGGCCCTCATCGGCGGCCTCGGTGTCCTCGCGCGGGAACGCGTAGAGGACCAGGAACCGGTTGCCCTTCGACCGGCCCTGTCGGTAGACGCGCTCGAACTCCGCGCTACGTGACAGCCGGCGGCGGCGAGGCGCACGGCCGGGCATCAATGTCCCCGCCCGGGGCGGCGGCGGCCGGCGCGGCGGTGCAGCCGCGGTTGCGGGGTGCCCGGGGTGCCCGCGGGGCCCGTCCGCGGGAGACCAGCGGTCGCTCGGCGGGCGAGGTGGACGACGCAAGCGGGGCGGGCCGGGAACCCCGCGCACCGGTTCTCCGCCGCGCAGCAGGGGGTGCGGACCGGCGACGAGGGCGTGCGCGGCCGGTGGGACGGCGCTCCGGCGGAGAAGACGCGGGAGGAGACCTCCGCAGCGGCGGAGCGAAACCGAGAGCGTTGCGGAACGCCGGTCACGGCATGCGAGAGGCAGGGGCGACGAAGGGAACGCGCGGCAGGCCCGGCCGGCAACCTCGCTGGGCTACGGCGCATCACCCGCGGGCTGCGCA
>JAICUS010000636.1 GCA_025935735.1 Solirubrobacteraceae bacterium
ACGGTGTAGGAGGTGTGCACGAGCCGCCACGGCCGCTCGCGCCGGTCGGCCCCGTCGACCTGCTCGACGAAGCCGTACTTGCCGAGCTGGCGCAGATGGTGGGAGGCCAGCGCGTGGCTGATGCCCAGCTCGCGGGCGGCGTCGGCCGCGGTGATCTGCCCGGCGTGCCCGACGATCGACTGCAACCGCAGCCGCAGCGGGTGCGCGAGCGCCCGCACGGAGAGCGGGTCGCCGATCAGCCGCCGCCGCTGCCCGCGAGATTCCAAAGACATGCTTGGCATCGTACCACCGATGCCAAGCAAGTGCTTGGGGTCACCGGCGCCGCATCGGCTGGTACACATTCCGCGCAATGGCGCATGCGATCGAGGCGGCGGGCCTGTCGAAGCGCTTCGGCGAGGTCCTGGCCGTGGACGACCTGTCGTTCACCGTCGACGAGGGCCGGATCGTCGGCTTCCTCGGGCCCACCGGGGCGGGGACGACGACGACGCTGCGGATGATCCTGGGGCTGATCAACCCCACCGAGGGGCACGCCGAGGTGCTGGGCAAGCCGTTCGGGCAGCTCGAGGACCCGAGCCACACGGTCGGGGCGGTGCTGGACGGCGGGATGCTCCATCCCGGTCGCACCGGGCGCAACCACCTGCGCGCGCTGGCCCGGGAGGCCGGCATCCCCGACCGCCGCGCGGACACGCTGCTGGAGCTCGTGGCGCTCCAGGACGCCGCCGGGCGCCGGGCCGGCGGCTACTCGCTGGGCATGCGCCAGCGGCTGGGCCTCGCGGCCGCGCTGCTCGGCGACCCGCAGGTCCTGGTGCTCGACGAGCCGGCCAACGGGCTGGACCCGCAGGGCATCCGCTGGCTGCGCGACTTCCTGCGCACGCTGGCCGGCGAGGGCCGGGCGATCCTCGTCTCCAGCCACGTGCTGGCCGAGGTCGCCCAGACGGCCGACGACGTCGTGGTGATCAACAAGGGCCGCTCGGTGGCCCAGTCGACGCTGACCGAGCTGATCGCGCGCGGCGGCGGCGGGATGCGGGTGCTGGGCCCGGACGTCGCCCGGCTGGCCGAGCTGCTGCGCGGAAACGGGGCGACGGTCAGCGGCGACGGCCACGAGATCGTGGTCCGCGACCGCAGCGGCGAGGACATCGGCCGGCTCGTGGCCGAGCACCGGCTGGTGATCTCCGAGCTGAGCCGGGTCGGCACGTCGCTGGAGGAGGTCTTCTTCGAGCTCACCGAGGCCAGCGGAGGCCCGTCATGACCCGCCTACTCGGCGCCGAGCTGTTCAAGCTGCGCACCACGCGCACGTTCTACGGGCTCACCGGCGGCTGCATCGCGCTGGTGCTGCTGATCACCCTGCTGGCCTCGCTGCTCGGCAAGCCCGGTCCCAACGAGCCCGTGATGCGCAACCTGATGGGCCTGGCCGGGCTCGCGCAGGCGTTCGCGCTCGTGCTGGGCGTGCTGGCCATCACCACCGAGTTCCGCCACGGCACCATCACGCCCACGCTGCTCGTCGTCCCGCGCCGGACCCGGCTGCTGCTGGCCAAGCTGGGGGCGAGCGCGCTCACCGGCGTGGTGCTGGGCCTGGTGGTCACCATCGCGGTGGCGCTGATCGTCGCCGGCATCACGTCGGCCCGCGACATCGACGACAACGCCACCAGCTCCCAGGTGGTGCACATGGTCATCGGCGGGACGCTCGCCGTCGCCCTGTTCGCGCTGATCGGCCTCGGGCTCGGCGCGATCGTGCGCAACCAGGTGGGCGCGATCATCGGCGCGCTGGTGTACATGCTGATCGTCGAGCCGCTGTCCAATCTCATCCCGACGTTCGGCGACTGGGTGGCCAAGTACGGGCTCGGCGGCACATCGGGCGCGCTGTCGCAGACGTCCGGCGGCGACAACGTGCTCGCGCAGGTCCCCGGCGGCCTGCTGCTGGCCGCCTACGCGGCGATCCTGCTGGCGATCGGCATCGTGCTGGTCAACCGGCGCGACGTCAGCGCGTGAGGCTGCGTCCGCCCGGGCGCGACGAGGCCGAGGCCGTCGCCGCGCTGGTCATCGCCGGCGACGTCGCCGACGTGGGCGAGGCCGACTACACGCTGGGCGACCTGCTCGACGAGTGGGCGGCGAGCGACTTCGTGCTGGAGCGCGACGCCGTGGTGGCCGAGGACGCCGGCGAGCTGGTCGGCTACGCGGCGCTGCGCCGGCGCAACGCGCTCGCCGTGGTGCGGCCCGGCCGGGAGGGCGAGGGGATCGGCACGGCGCTGCTGGACTGGTGCGAGGCCCGCGGCCCGCACGCGCAGGGCGTGGGCGACCGCAACGCCGCGGCCCGCGCGCTGCTCGAGGCGCGCGGCTACGTGCGGGTGCGCCACTACTGGCGGATGGACATCGAGCTCCGCGATCCCGCCGAGCCCCGGCCGCCGCCCGGCGTGACGCTGCGCCCGCTGCGGCGGCCGGCGGACGGCGACGCCGTCTACGCGGTCAGCGACGCCGCGTTCTCCGGCAACGCCGACTATCGCGGCGAGAGCCGCGAGCAGTTCGGCGACGAGCACCTCGACGCGCACGACCTCGATCCGGTGCTGAGCCGCGTGGCCGAGCGGAAGGACGCCGTCCCCGGCTTCGCGCTCGTGCGCCGCTGGCCCGAGGACGTCGCCTACGTCGACCTGCTCGCCGTCCACCCGGACGCCGCGGGACAGGGGATCGGCGGGACGCTGCTGCGCGCGGTGTTCGCCGCGGCCGCCCGCGCCGGCTTCGTCCGCGTCCAGCTCGGCGTGGCCTCCGACAACCCGAACGCCACCCGGCTCTACGAGCGGGTCGGGATGACCCGGCGCTTCCGGATCGACGCCTACGAGCCGCCGGGGATGCCAGACTAGGCCCGCCGAATGGGCCGGATCCCGATCAACATCGCCGACTACGTGGGGCGCACCCCGGTCGTCCAGCTCACGCGGCTCGCGCCCGAGGGGGCGCAGCTGTTCGGCAAGCTGGAGATGTTCAACCCGGGCGGCTCGGTCAAGGACCGCATCGGCGTGGCGATGATCGACGCCGCCGAGGCCGAGGGGCGGATCGAGCCCGGCCGCACCACGATCGTCGAGGCCACCAGCGGCAACACCGGCATCGCGCTCGCGTTCGTGTGCGCGGCCAAGGGCTACGACCTCGTGCTCACGCTGCCGCAGGGCATGAGCCGCGAGCGCGAGGGGCTGCTGCGGCTCTACGGCGCGACGGTGCACGTCACGGAGTCGATGGGCGGCATGAACGAGGCGGTGGCCGCCGCGCA
>JAICUS010000579.1 GCA_025935735.1 Solirubrobacteraceae bacterium
CGGCGACGGCGCAGCGCGAGCATGATCAGCAGCGCGACGACCAGGAACGGCCCGAGCGCCATGCCGAGCGCGAACACCAGCGCGAGCGCCGTGACCGCCAGCGCGCCCACCACGGCGAACAGGATGATCGCGGCGGTCGGGGCGCTGAACGCCAGCAGCGCGGCCAGGCCGACGGGGATGAGGCCCCGCGGCGCGCGCCGGCGGACCTCCGCGCGGCGCGGCTCCGGCCGGCGGTTCGGGTGCGGCAGGTCGGCGATCAGCCGGTCGAGGTCGCCCATCGTGACCGCGTGGTAGGCGCGGTCGACGCGCTCCTCCAGCTCCTCGTGGGTGAGCCGCCCGACGGCGTGCTGCTCGCGCAGGAACTTCGCGACGCGCTCGCGGTCCGCATCCGCGGCGCGGAGGTGGGCGTACGGACGCTCGAAGCTCATGGTCCCAGTCTACGGGCTCCGAGGCGGGATCGCACGAGGATCTCCGGCTAACCCGAACTCCCGCGTAGGCATCTGCACGCCAGATCGGTTGACAGCGCGCCCCCCGAGTGGGATGAGTTCGCGTGGGTCCCACGAGGGAGGGTGAAGTGAAGGCGATGATCGCGGCCTGCCTGTGCGCGGGCCTGGTGGTGGCGGCGGCGCCGGCGCGGGCGATGGCCGGCCCCGCGCTCGACCTCGAGAACCTGACGGTCGCCCAGATGCAGCAGCAGATGGCGGCCGGGCAGCTCACGAGCGTCCAGCTGACGCGGGCCTATCTGAACCGGATCGCGCAGGTCAACTCGCGCGGCCCGGGGCTCAATGCCGTGCGCATCCTCAACACGAGCGCGCTGCAGGACGCCGCGGTGCTCGACCTCGAGCGGGCCACCGGTCACGTGCGCGGGCCGCTGCACGGCATCCCGGTGCTGGTCAAGGACAACACGGACGTGGCGGCGTTGCCGACCACGGCCGGCAACGTCGCGCTGCAGAGCTCCGTCCCCGACCGCGACTCGACGGTCGTGGCGAAGCTGCGCGCGGCGGGCGCGGTGATCCTCGGCAAGACGAACCTCACCGAGTTCGCGAACTTCATGACCAACGGCATGCCGAGCGGCTACTCGTCGCTGGGCGGGCAGGTGCTCAACCCGTACGACGCGGACGCGTCGCCGAGCGGCTCCTCGTCCGGCTCGGCCGCCGCGGCCGCCGCCGGGCTGGCCGCGGTGACGATCGGCACCGAGACGTCGGGGTCGATCGTCAGCCCGTCGGCCGCGCAGGGCGACGTCGGGATGCGGCCGACGGTGGGCCTGGTCAGCCGCACCGGCATCCTGCCGATCTCCGCCACCCAGGACACGGCGGGCCCGATCGCCCGCACCGTGGCCGACGCGGCCGCCGAGCTGCAGGCGATCGCCGGCAAGGACCCCGACGACCCGGCCACGAACGGCGCGCCGGACACCGTCCCGGACTACCTCGCCGCGCTCAAGACCACGGCGCTGCAGAGCGCGCGGATCGGCATCGTCAACTCCAACAACGCGCAGTACCAGGCGGCGGTGACCGCCGTCCAGGCGCTCGGCGCGACCACGGTGCAGATCGCCACGCCGACCGCTCCGGGCGCGCCGGACATCCTCACGCCCGAGTTCAAGCGCGACCTCAACGCGTACCTGTCGCGGCTGCCGGCGAGCGCGCCGATGAAGTCGCTGGCCGACATCATCGCCTACGACAGCGCGCACTCAGACGAGGCGCTGAAGTTCGGCCAGACCCAGCTCGTGGCCAGCCAGGCCACCGACCTGACCGACCCGGCGCAGGAGGCGGCCTACGAGGCCAACCGCACGGCCAGCGTCGTGCCGGCCCGCCAGGCGATCGACACCGCGCTGACCGCCAACACCCTCGACGCGATCATGACGCCGTCGGGGACGCTGACCGGCCTCGGCGCGCGCGCCGGCTACCCGCAGATCGTCGTCCCGGCCGGCTATGACGCGACGCAGCGCCGCCCGGTGGGGATCGCGTTCAACGGCACGGCCTACACCGAGGCGAGGCTGCTCGGCTTCGCGTACGCCTACGAGCAGGCGACCAAGCTCCGCCAGGCGCCGAGCTTCGTCAACCCGGCGATGTGGCGCTGCGTCCCGGGCAGCGCGTTCGGTCCGCGCTCCTGCGCCCCCGGCCGCGAGCTGCTCAGCCAGATCGGCACGCCGCCGCAGCTGCCGTTCTCGCTCGAGACGGCGACGGTGGCGGGTCTGGCGTCGCGGATGGCCGCGGGGACGCTGAGCTCGGTCGAGCTCACCAAGGCGTATCTCGCGCGGATCGCCGAGGTCAACACGGAGGGACCGTCGATCAACGCCATCCGGCTGGTGAATCCGCACGCCCTGGCCGATGCGGCCGCGCTGGACGCCGAGCGCGCGGCCGGCCACGTGCGCGGCCCGCTGCACGGCATCCCGGTGGTGGTCAAGGACAACCTCGACGCGGCCGGGCTGCCCACGACGGCGGGCTCGGTCGCGCTGGAGAACTCCGTCCCCGACCGCGACTCGACCGTGGTGGCGAGGCTGCGCGCGGCGGGCGCGGTGATCCTCGGCAAGGCGAACCTGTCGGAGTTCGCGAACTTCCTCTCCAACGGCCCGATGCCGAGCGGCTACTCGTCGCTGGGCGGGCAGGTGCTCAACCCGTATGACGCGGACCGCACGCCGAGCGGCTCCTCGAGCGGCTCGGCCGCCGCGGCCGCCTCCGGGCTGGCGGCGGTGACGATCGGCACCGAGACGTCCGGGTCGATCACCAGCCCGGCGGACGCGCAGAGCGACGTCGGCCTGCGCCCCACGGTCGGGCTGGTCAGCCGCACGGGCATCCTGCCGATCTCCGCCACGCAGGACACGGCAGGGCCGATCACCCGCACGGTGGCCGACGCGGCGGCGGAGCTGGAGGCGATCGCCGGCAAGGACCCGGAGGACCCGGCCACGGCGACCGCGCCGGACACGGTGCCGGACTACGTCGCCGGACTGAGGCCCGACGCGCTGGCCGGCCGGCGGATCGGCGTGGTGGCGAGCAACAACGCGTCCTACCAGGCGGCGGTCGCGGCGGTCCAGGCGCTCGGCGCGACCACGGTGCAGATCCCGACGCCGAACGCCTCGAGCTCGAGCTCGATCCTGTTCCAGGAGTTCAAGCGCGACCTGGCGGCGTACTTCGCCCGCCTGCCCGCGAGCGCGCCGCGCAAGACGCTCGCGGACGTCATCGCCTACAACGACGCGGACGCGCAGGAGGCTTTGAAGTACGGGCAGGTGAGCGCGCTGCAGGCCGAGGCGACCGACCTCACGGACCCGGTGCAGGAGGCCGCCTACGAGGCCACGCGCGACACCGGGCGCCAGGCGGCGCGGCAGGCGATCGACACCGCGCTCACGCGCGGGACCGCCGACCCGTCCGACGACCTAGACGCGATCATGAGCACCGGCACCGGACTGGTGGCCGTCGGCGCGCAGGCCGGCTACCCGGAGCTCGGCGTGCCCGCGGGCTACACCGCGAGTTCGCGCAACCCGCAGAACATCGCGTTCACCGGCACCGCGTACAGCGAGGCGAAGCTGCTGTCCTTCGGCTACGCCTACGAGCAGGCGACGCAGCTGCGCCGCCCGCCGAGCCAGATCAACCCGAGCCTGTGGCGCTGCGTGCCCGGCAACGCCTACACGGTCACGACCACCGCATGCGCGCCGGGCGAGCCGGCCAACGCCGACGCGGCGGCCACGACGGTCGGCGGCACCGTCCCGGCGAC
>JAICUS010000612.1 GCA_025935735.1 Solirubrobacteraceae bacterium
GCGGCATGCCGATCCTCATGCTCACCGCCGCCGACCGCCTCGACGACAAGGTCACCGGGTTCGAGCTCGGCGCCGACGACTACCTCACCAAGCCCTTCGCGCTGCGCGAGCTCGTGCTCAGGCTCCGGGCGCTCGACCGCCGGCGGGCCCACAACCGGCCGCCGGTGCGCGAGATCGCCGGCCTCCGGCTGGATCCGTTCCGCCGCGAGGTCTTCCGCGACGGCCGCTACGTCGCGCTGACCCGCAAGCAGTTCGCCGTGCTCGAGGTCCTGGTCGCCGCCGAGGGGGGCGTGGTCAGCGCCGAGGAGCTCTTGGAGCGCGCCTGGGACGAGAACGCGGACCCGTTCACCAACGCCGTCCGCATCACGGTCTCGGGACTGCGCAAGCGTCTGGGCGAGCCCTGGATCATCGCCACCGTTTCTGGCGTCGGGTACCGCATCGACACCGCGCCGGACGCCGGGGGCGAGGGAGGAGACGGTGGATAGAGCGCCCGGGTTGAGCGTTCGCCTGAAGCTCACACTCAGCTACGCCGGGTTCCTCATGCTGGCCGGCGCGCTGCTGCTGGTCGTCGGGTACTTCTCCCTCTCGCGTGGTGTGCACCCAGGTGTGATCTTCATGGTGCGCAGCCACGCCGAGCTCCTGCGCGCGTTCGCTCCGATCGCGGTTACCGTGATGGCGTTCCTGCTCGTCTTCGGTCTCCTGGGAGGGTGGATCCTCGCCGGCCGCATGCTCGCTCCCCTGACCCGCATCGCCGATGCCACGCGCATCGCCGCGGACGGATCGCTCTCGCACCGGATCCGCCTGGAGGGCCGCAGCGACGAGTTCCGCGAGCTCGCCGACGCGTTCGACACCATGCTCGCGCAGCTCGAGGCGCACGTGGCCGAGCAGCAGCGGTTCGCGGCCAACGCCTCACACGAGTTGCGGACGCCGCTGGCCGTCACACAGACACTGCTCGACGTGGCCCGCAAGGATCCCCACCGTGACAACGGCGAGCTCATCGAGCGCCTTCACACCGTCAACGCCCGGGCGATCGACCTCACCGAGGCGCTGCTGCTGCTCAGCCGCGCCGACCAGCGGTCCTTCACCCGGGCGCACATCGACCTGTCACTGCTGGCGGAAGAGGCCACCGAGACCCTCCTCCCCCTCGCCGAGGAACGCGGCATCACCCTCGAGACCTCCGGCGACGTCGCGCCCACCACCGGCTCGCGCGCGCTCCTGCTGCAGATGACCACGAACCTCGTGCACAACGCGATCGTGCACAACCTGCCGGAAGATGGCACCGTGTGGGTGAGGACGAGCCTTCACTCCGACGGCGTGGTGCTCACTGTCGAGAACACCGGCGAGAAGCTCACCCCGTACCTGGTGTCCACGCTCGGCGAGCCGTTTCAGCGCGGCTCCCGGCGCACGCGCACCGACCACGCGGGCGTCGGCCTCGGCCTGGCGATCGTCAAGAGCATCGCCCAGGCGCACGACGGCATTCTCACCCTCACCGCGCGGGCGGACGGCGGGCTGCGCGTCACGGTGCAGCTCCCCGGGTCGGGGTGACCGCCGCCGCGGCGGCCACGGAGAGGGCCGTGAGCAGCGCGGCGGTGGCGGGCGGGTCGGGCGGCTCGCCGTAGGTCGCGGCGTAGATGTGGCGCTTGGAGCCGGGCAGCTCGGTGGCGACGATGCCCTCGATGTGGTGCGCGCGCAGCGCCAGCGCGGTCTGGGTGGCCACGCCGAGCCCGGCGGCGACCAGCGCCTGCATCACCACCATGTCATCGGAGCTGGAGCCGATCCGCGGCTCGAACCCGGCGCCGGCGCACAGGGACAGCAGGTGGCTGCGGCAGCGCTCGCAGCCCGCGATCCAGGTGGCGTCGCGCAGGGCGGCCAGCCCGCGCTCGCGCCGCGTCGAGAGCACGTAGACCGGATCGTCGAGCAGGTGGTGCAGCCGGACGCCGGGCGGCTCGGGCTCGGTCTCGTCGTAGCGGAAGATGACCGCCACCTCGACCTTGCCGGTCCGCAGCAGCTCGATCGCCTCGGGCGGGTGCGTGTCGACGAGGCCGATCTCCAGATCCGGGTGCCGGCCGGCCAGCGCCGCCACCGCCGCCGGCACGAGCGACCCGATCGCCGACGCGAAGGCGGCGAGGCGCACGCGGCCGGCGGTCAGCCCCAGGTGGGCGGACAGCTCCGCGTCGGCGGCCTCGATGCGTCCCAGGATCTCGGCCGCGCGCTCGGCCAGCAGCTGCCCGGCCTGCGTGAGCCGGATGCCGCGGCCGACCCGCTGCAGCAGCTGCGCGCCGGTCTCGGCCTCGAGCCGGGCGAGGTGGTGGGTGACCGACGGCTGGGAGTAGTGCAGCTCGCGCGCCGCCGCCGTCACCGAGCCATGGCGGGCGACGGCATCGATGACGCGCAGTCGGTTGACGTCGAGCATGGATCAACTCTATCTATGAGTCAGCCAGAAAGTTGGCATTGGACGTATGAGTCGCCGTCCCGCAAGCTGGAGCCATGACCGCGACTCAGATCCGCCCCGCCGGCCGGCTGAGCCCACTCGTC
This sequence comes from Solirubrobacteraceae bacterium, assembly GCA_025935735.1. The sequence goes on from JAICUS010000612.1 coordinate 2,536, forward strand.
GCCGGCGTCCGCGCCGCCGTCGCAGCTCACGCCGACTGGACCGAGACCGCCAACCTCGTCGCCGGCGAGCTGCGCCGCCACCTGCCCAGCCCGGACGTCCTCACCCCGGAGCAGCGCCTCGGCTCGCCGGACACCTACGTCGGCCACACGCTGCACGCCGAGCCCGACGGGACGTTCTCGATCGTCGCGCTGGTCTGGCGCCCCGGCCAGCTCACGCGGATCCACGACCACATCACCTGGTGCGCGTTCGCGGTCATCCAGGGCGTCGAGCACGAGGAGCTCTTCGACGCCGACCTCAACCTCGTCGGCCGCAGCGAGAACCACGTCGGCGACGTCAGCGGCTTCGCGCCGCCCGGCGACATCCACCGCGTCCACAACACCGGCGACACCACCGCGATCTCGGTCCACGTCTACGGCACCGACGTGACCCGCATCGGCTCCAGCGCCCGCCGCTATTACGACACCCCGCTTGGGGCCCCGGCCGGCATCCGGTCCAGCTAGAAGCCGACTCGCGCTCTCGGCGGACGACCCTCCCGGCGAGCGCCGGCGCGGGGGCGGTCGCCCCCGCGCCGGCCGCGGTCATGGCGTCGGGGCCGGGTAGGTCCCGCCGAAGATGTCCGAGTTGCCGAACGTGGCCGGGCACCGCTGCTGGACGGCCGGAGCGGTCGCGCTCTGACCGTTCTGAAGCGCCTGGCGGTACGCGTCGATCGCCGGGCAGTCGGCGCCGTTGCGGCTGTCGTTCCACACGGCCGCGCCGTAGGTCCGCGTGGCCGCGGCGTAGACGTAGTCGCCGAGGAACTCGGAGATCAGCGAGTTGGCGCTCGACGATCGCGGGTCCCCCGTGGCGCCGCGGTGCAGCTCGGTGAACGCGCCGGTCGCTCC